>NZ_JBBMXH010000118.1:0-11884 GCF_037996725.1 Xenorhabdus entomophaga | reverse complement strand
ACCGCTTCTGTTTTATGACAGTAACGACAAACTACATCAACTTTAGCCATATCTCACCCATAAGAAAAAGCAGGAAGTTTATCACAATATCTAATCATTGGGAGCATGACCCCATGATCAGTTCAGATATCTACCAAAGAAACCGCGTTGACGGGCCAGTCCACAGCCTCGCCACTGTGATGACAAAATTCCTCAACATGGGCTTATCGCCTGAATATATTTTGAACTGCGTGACAATCAATGCAGCGGATTTACTCCACCTTCCACGTAAAGGCCGGTTAGAACGTGGCTGTGATGGCGATATCACAATTTTTGATCTAAAAAATCAACGCATTGAACTTGTCGATGCGGAGGGACATATCAGGATCGGCACACAACAGTTTATCCCCATCGCCGCCATCATTGCGGGAGTTCACATTGTCGTGGCAGAGAATGCAGCAGCGAAAAACATGTCTGCGGAAAATATACCCGTCAAAAATTCAGCTACGAAAAGGAGCGTCGTCAATGGCATCCCTCTATGAAAAATACCAATTGCGTCAGGTGATCAATGCTGCCGGACGTATGACAGCATTGGGTGTATCAACACCTGCCGATCCGGTTATTGCGCAGATTAATGCAGGGCTGAAACACTATTTTGAGATGGATGATTTGGTGGATAAAACCGGCAATTACATCGCTCGATTACTGGGTGTGGAAGATGCTGTTGTCGTTTCCTGCGCCTCGGCCGGGATTGCCCAATCCGTGGCTGCCGTCATCACTAAAGATGACAATGACCTACTACTTAACCTGCACTGTTCGGATAAATCGGTTCCGCGTGAAATCATTTTGCCCAAAGGGCATAACGTGAATTTTGGCGCTCCCGTTGCAACCATGATTACATTGGGCGGCGGTAAAGTCATTGAAGCGGGCTTTGCCAATGAATGCAGCGCGACACAGATCGCCGATAAAATCACGCCACAAACCGCGGCTATTCTGTATATCAAATCACACCATGCCGTACAAAAAAGTATGCTGACGGTGGCAGATGCCGCCCACATTGCACAAACACATAACTTGCCCCTGATTGTGGATGCCGCTGCTGAAGAGGATTTAACCCTCTATTATCGACAAGGGGCAGATTTAGTGATCTACAGCGGAGCCAAAGCGATTGAAGGCCCCACCAGCGGATTAGTGATTGGCAAACAGACTTATGTCGAATGGGTTAAACGGCAGCGTCACGGTATCGGACGAGCCATGAAAACGGGTAAAGAAGGGATTCTCGGTCTTACTTTGGCTATTGAAAATCATCTCAGTCAGACAAAAGAAACTGGCGCAGAGATGGTAACAAGAATGACACCGTTTATTGAGAAGCTGAACCGTATTACAGGTGTCTCCGCCAAAGTCGTTTGGGACAGCGCTGGTCGTGATATTGCTCGTACTGAGATCACGTTTAACGAGCAACGCATCGGCAGAAATACATTCGAAATTTTGGCACAGCTCCGACAAGGCAATATTGCGATCTATTTTCGGGAGTATAAAGCCAATGAGGGCCGAATCGAGGTGGATATTCGCAGTGTGACGCCAATGCAACTGAGCACGATTGCAATGGAAATTAGGCGGGTGGTGATGGGTAGAAAGTAGTTCCCGCTATCTTCTCTGATTCAAGCTATTTTGTATCAGGGCTATACTCTCAATCGTCACGTATGGTATATACACTTCGGTTTCTGAATATAGCCCACATTCAAAACGCTTATTGGTAATCACAAGCCTATCCAATTTTTATCAATCAATCTGGCTTTATAAAAAATCACATTAAGTGAGGAATCAAAATCTACCTTATTTTTGTCTGTGAGATCGAAATCAAGGATGTCATTAATATGAGTTGAATAGATGAGTCTATTTCCATTATATGAATAATTTATTTTATCAGTAAACCATGGTGCTGAGTGAGCAACAACAAAAAAATCATTAACATCAATATTACCCGAAATAGATTTAACCCCACCTTTTTTTAGAATTATTTTTTCTTCTTTGGCTATTAGTTCGGCTTCTGTTGATTTTTGACTATCTATTTCATAAAACGGATTAAATTTTTCAAGCGTAATCTTGCCGCCTTCTGAATGAGTTAACGTTGATGAGTCAAACAAAAAAACTCTCTCTCCTGTTGAGAGAAAAAACAATTGGGAATTATCACCATACACCGGATACATATCATGGATTCCATCTTCCCAATACCCGCCTTCGTTACAAATATTATATTCTTTACACCTTAAATAATAATTGCTTATATCATATATTGCCTCTAAAATTAGGCTAACCTTCCCAGCAATAACATGATAAGAGTATTCATTAACAGAGGTATATCCACCTGCATAAATTCTTTCATTAATCTGATCATAAACAACAGCATGGGCATAAGTTAAACTAAACCATTGGGTTTCATTAAAAGGTTGTTTCGTTTTGCCTTTTTCATAGAGTAATAAACCAATTCGCCCATTTGAATCAGCTATAACCACATTACCATCAGGCAGTGGACAAGCGGAGTGTATATTATTTCCTGAATAATCTGAAATTTCTTTATAGAATAATACGTTATTATCGCTTAACGCATATATAACAACCCCATTTTCTGTTACTGAAAGTATGGCTTTTTTTCCAAAATATGTAACAGGTTTTACTTCCGTCATTGCCGTTGTTTCTGGCGATTCCCAGATTAAATTATCCTTTTTTATCATGACGCTTTGACCTGAAAATATAAATTTAAATATTTGTATCTTATTCACGCCCTTATTACCAACTAAAAGATATTTATCATTGTTAAGTTGTTCGTTCATAAATAACCTCATCAATATAATTTTCCCAGAATAGAGAAATTAAAAATAGTATTCAATGCCTTAAGCACGAACCAAGATAACCTGCATGTTCAATGACTGAATTCAGGGTGCTGATATACACAGAGAAAAGATAAGCCATCCTCCCCGAAGATTCAAGGATAACAATGAGCAAGAACCTAAATAAAATTTCATTAGTAACCCTCTATTATTCATAAAAATAAAGATCATAAAAGTCATTATTCCATATCTTTATTTCATGCCCCATGAAATAAAGATATGGAATAAATATGACCATTATCACACCAAGTCGTAGTTTCTCACATATAATAACCTCCACGCATAAAGACGCGGAGATAAGGAATGAAAAATAATAGAAAACAAGTCAATGTCTTCTTTATCAGTATATTGAGCGCCCTGTTTTTAATCTTTATTTCTCAATATGTCATTGACAAAAGAGAAATAAAAATCGGCCTTGCCGTTATCCCCATTTTACCGATGTTATTTGCGGTGATTATCGGCATAATTATTTCAACAGATTTTATTCGTAATAAATTCACATTTTGGGGGAAATTATTTACCAAAAAAGAAGAAGATTTCTGTAGCAAAATGGTCGGTATTGGCCTGTTGGTTTTGGGAACCCAATACGCCGGAATGATCATACCTAATATAAAAATGATATTGAGTATCGGTATTCCTCTGTTTATTCAGGAAATAGGTAACTTACTGCCAATATTTATTGCCATTCCATTGGCGATAAAGTTTGGTTTTGGTCGTCGTGCTATTGGCGCGGGTTCTTCCATTAGCCGTGAACCTTCAATCGCAGTGATTCAGGGAAAATTTGGAACAGGCTCACCAGAATATATTGGTGTACTGGCGATTTATTTATGTGGTTCTGTGATTGGCACAGTGTGGTTCAGCGTGCTCGGCAGCCTTGCTCCTCTGACCGGGCTGCACCCCATGGCACTGGCAGCCGGTTCTGGTGTAGGCTCCGGTTCCATGCTCAGTGCGGCATCCGGTGCGCTGATTCATGGGCTGGATGAAGTGATGGCTCAAAAGGTCCTGAGTGTTGCCGCAGCATCTAATCTGCTATCGTCCGCTTTAGGAGCACTCTCTCTAACATATCTTGGTTTGCCTCTTTCAGAAAAGATTTACAAGATCTTCACTAAAGAGGAAACTACATGAAAAGTATCATTATTGATATGAAGCTGGTTTTCGTAGCTATACTACTCGCTATGTTTACCCAGACATTAACATCAGGGATCGCCATTCATCACATGTGGGATAGCCTTATCGCCATGTCCCTTGTTGTGTTTCTCTCTCTTGTGGCAAAACATTATTTGCCTTCATCACTGCCAGCATTTGCTTATGCCACGATCATCGGCATTTTGATTTGCCTGCCAGATACAGTGATAAGAACATTTTTCATCCACTCTATTGGTAAAGTTTCGTTCTTGTCCTGTTGTGTTCCTCTATTGGCATTTGCTGGTTTATCTGTCGGCGGACAGTTGGAAGAGCTGAAAAAGATGTCCTGGAAAGTCATCGTCATTTTCATGATTGTTTCCACCTGCTGCTTCTTCGGTGCTTCTCTCATTGCTCAAATTGGATTCAGCATAAAAGGGGTAATCTAGTGGACAAGAATAGATATAACGTAAGTGAAAAATTGTTCGAATTGAATGAATTCAGTAAAAAAACACGACAATATTTACATAAAATCCCTGAATTATCCGGTCAGGAATTTAAAACCTCCAGATATTGCCGTGATTTAATGAGCGGTTTTGGTTATACCATCAAAACCTATGCAGATTATACCGGCTTTGTTGCTGATTTAATTGTTGATCCGGCAAAGCCCTTGATTGCATTCCGTGCCGATATGGATGCCCTTGCCATGCCCGATATGACCAATAATGAGCATACTTCGGTTCATGAAGGTTGTGCCCATAATTGTGGTCATGATACCCATATGGCTATCGCCCTGACTGCTGCAAATTACTTATCACAACACAGGGATGAAATGCGAGCCAACGTGCGTTTTATCTTCCAGATGGCAGAAGAAGATATGCGCATTCCGGGCGCGGACAAAATGGTCGAACTCGGTTGTATGGAGGGCGTTAATGAAGTGTACGCCCTCCATAATAACGGCGCACAGGATACCGGACACATCAGCTTCAATGCAGGGGTGATGTCATCATGGGGGTCAACATGGACATTGGATGTCCACGGTGTTTCCGCTCACGGCTCAACCCCTCAGAAAGGGTTGGATGCCATTCGCGAAACCTGCCGCATCATTGATTATCTGGACTATATCGTTGCCAAGAAAACCGATCCTTTCAGCCCGGCAGTATTCAGTTGTGGCATGATCAAAGGTGGAACCATTCCCAATGCTGTCGCTGATCGCGTTCAAGCTCGTGGGACTATCCGTGCAATGGATAAAGAAACCGATCAAATCCTGAAAAACAGCTTTCAAGAAATTATCGCCAGTAGTGAAGCGGGAGGGTTCAAAACCACTATTGTTTATGACAGCTATCCTGCTGTGGAGAACCATCCACACGCACATCAACGGATTAAGGAAGCTGCTGCCAAATTCCTGCCAGCCGAAAATATCGAATCAAATGGCCTCCCTATGACGGGCAGTGAAGATTTCAGCTATATGATTAATGCTACTAAAGATCGTATTGGTGCAATGTTTTTCCTCGGTAGCGGCAATCAAACGAAAGGAATCAATAACTACATACACTCTAATCCTTATTTTATTGACGATAATTGCCTACTCGTTGGAGCACAAATTTTTATTAATCTTGTAACGCATTAATTATTTCTCGTGTCCGGTGATATCAACATTAACCGGACGCGATTTAACGTTAAAGATATTGAACCAAATCAAAGCGTAGGCAAATTATCCAAAACCATTTGGCTGCAATCAATCTGTTGCCCCTGTTCGCAGAGTTGAATGGTGTTTTTGTTTAAGTGTGGGGCATATAACAAGATAAAATCGTACATATAATTTTTCATATGTACCTGTTGATTCATGCAAACATAAGTGAAGCTCGGCGGGATCAAATGATCCGCATTAATAATATGCAGATCAGCCAGATCACGATCATCCAACGCTGCGGTTGCGATCATTCCGACACCGAGCCCCAACCGAACATAATGCTTAATGATTTCCGTATCCGTCGCGGTCAATGCAATTTTCGGCCTCATCCCACTTTGATGAAATACGATGTCTAAAGTTGAATGTTCGGTAAAACCAAATACATAAGTAATCAACGGATAGCCCACCAGATCTTCAAAAGTAATATATTCTACATTCACCAAGGGGTGATTTTTAGGCACAATTACACTACGTGCCCAACGGTAACAGGGCAACATCAGTAAATCTGAATATAAATGTATGGATTCAGTTGCTATCGCAAAATCCACCTCACCCTGCCTTACCATATCAGCAAGCTGTGCGGGTGTACCCTGATGAAAATGAATTGAAACATTTGGGTACATTACCCGGAATTTCTCCACGACATGCGGTAACTTATAGCGAATCTGAGTATGTGTTGTCGCAATATGTAAATTAACCACCTGCTCCTCTTCAGCAACCATATTCTTAATCTTTTCAACCTGACCAAGAATATTGCTGGCTATTTGATGCACCTGTTTACCTACCGGGCTTAATGCCAATAAGTTATTATTTTTCCTAATAAATAAAGAAGCATTTAATTCCTCTTCCAGAAACTTAATTTGCTTACTAATTGTCGGTTGTGAGGTATACAGTTTTTCTGCTGCGCTGGTGATATTAAAATTATTCTTAACTATCTCGACAAAGCTTCTTAATTGATTGATGTTCATAGCTCACACTATCCTGATAGAGAATTTTATAAATCCCCAATGAAACATATCAGTACTAATAAAGCACATATAGTGAGTTGATTTTAATATTTAAGTGAATATTGCGAGCAAGATTGAAATTTAACTTTATTGAACTCAAGCAACCATCAGTTTCTTAAGCACCACTGATGGTTGCTTAGTCTCTAAAAAACGTTCACTATTGAGAGTGCTTATATTAATTAACTTATATTTTTAACATTAATAATTAAGTGAAATCAGTTAATTAACGCCCTAACATTTCTGGCGTTATCATTTCATAATCACCTTCAACAAAACCAATCATCCTTGGCACCCGAACTTCAGGACGGTATAATGCGTTAACAATCATATTAATATCATCATCACTGCGCGCTGAAAGAAGTTTTTTTCTATCACTCTCGTTTTCCAATAGCCTTATATCACGAATAATTGAGTTCAGAAGCCCATTAATAGAATTTAAGGCACCGGAAAAAAAACTTGTACCTCTACGTAGCCTTCTTGCTCTTAGATGTTGTTTCGAGTTGTCAGTGATCTTAAGATAATCAAGCAATCTTTTTCTCTCAGCAGGAAATTTACTCAGGTGGCTGACAGGATCTATCTGGTCAAATAAAGTCATAGAAGAATATCTTAGTGAGAGATTGCCTCCAGAATATCTTATACGATAAAAATAATTTCCAAATCTGCTTTTAATTTTTTTAGGCGTTTGACCCACCTCAAGTGAAAAGAACACATAATCATTATTCCCCAGATCTTCCATATCCGTAATAGTTGTATGATTGTCAGAAAATGGAATTCCTTTTTCCTCAAGGCGCAGCCTTGAATAAATATTCAAGTCTCTTTTTAAATTATCGGGTTTGTTTATAAGATTTTTGTCGCTGGCATGAACAATATAGAACTCTTTTGACTTAAAAACTTTTTCGAAGTTTAATTCCTCATCTGTAAATTCTCCTAAACTTTGCCTCAAGTCATTTGTAACAGTCCACATATTAGAATGTAAATCTGGGAAACACTTATCACTAGGTTTCTTGTTAAAATCGTATACCATATCGGAATCTTGGTTTCCCGCTATTGCCTGACTCATTTGGTCAATCGCTCTGTTTGCCCAACGTCGACGAGTAGCCCATCTTAATTTTGACCAAGCATCTTTTTCATTCATACTTCACCTCATCATTTCATGCTTCTCCTAACTGAGAACCAAGGCTCTGGTATCATCTTATCAACTGACTGAAAATGAACAATATTAAAGATTCATTTATCACAAATAGAATAATTTCTTTTTCGTCAGAATAAAAACTCATGTATTTTAAAAACCATTAACAACAAAACAATATAATCCCCCTTTGTTTTACACAAAAAATATAAACCCAACACAATGTATAATAAATATCTATTAATTAGCTAAGTAATCAAAATCGCTTCACCCATAAGTTTTATAAATATAAAAATATCTTTAATATCAAATCAGTGGCGTAAAATGTGATCTAAAACTCAAACAAAAAATATTTTCATATTAAAAAGTTTGAAATCTTACTAGGATGAATCAGCTATTATTTCAGTCTATTCACTATCTCATCACGAGAGTAATCATTCTGTTAATCGCAAAATTCCGTTTTTTATAACTCCTGCCACACAAAGGAGCAAAGGCATGAAGAAAAAACAAATAAATCAAAAGGATATTGATAAACTTATTACATTGATTGGAGGAAAAGAAAATATCGCCTCCGTCAGTCATTGTATCACCCGCCTCAGATTCGTTCTCAATACACCAGAAAATGCCGATGCCAAAGCCATTGAAGAGTTACCAATGGTTAAGGGCTGCTTCACCAATGCCGGTCAATTTCAGGTGGTTATTGGAACAAATGTAGATATTTATTATAAAGCCCTGCTTGAAGCCACTGGGAAACAATCCGTTAATAAAGAAGAGGTTAAACAAGCTGCTCGCCAAAATATGAAATGGTATGAAAATGCAATTTCACATTTTGCCGAGATCTTCTTCCCATTACTGCCCGCTCTGATAAGCGGCGGTTTAATTCTCGGTTTCCGTAACCTGATCGGCGATATTCCATTCAGCGAGGGCAAGTCACTCGCTCAGCTCTATCCTATCTGGAAGACTATCTATGACTTCCTCTGGCTGATCGGTGAAGCGATATTCTTCTATCTTCCTGTCGGGATCTGCTGGTCTGCTGTCAAAAAAATGGGCGGAACACCAATCTTAGGGATTATTTTGGGGATTACACTGGTTTCCCCACAGTTGATGAATGCTTATCTGCTTGGGCAACAAGCTCCTGAAGTCTGGAATTTCGGCTGGTTTACAATTTCTAAAGTCGGTTATCAGGCACAAGTCATCCCTTCCTTATTGGCAGGTTTAACGCTGGGATGGATTGAAACACGGCTGAAAAAATGGGTTCCCGATTACCTCTATCTTGTTATTGTCCCTGTCACCTCTCTCTTGCTGGCAGTATTCCTCGCCCATGCTCTGATAGGGCCTGCCGGACGTGCTATCGGCGATGGCGTTGCCTGGGCTGTTAAAGGATTAATGACGGGTAGCTTTGCCCCTATCGGTGCCGCCTTGTTCGGCTTCTTCTACGCCCCGCTGGTTATTACAGGTGTACACCAAACGACTCTGGCAATCGATCTGCAAATGATCCAAAGCACTGGCGGAACACCAATCTGGCCTATTATTGCGCTATCCAATATTGCCCAAGGTTCAGCCGTAGCCGGCATTATTTGGGCAAGCAAGAAACAGAAAGAACGTGAAGTTTCTGTTCCTGCGGCAATTTCAGCTTATCTGGGGGTCACTGAACCGGCCATGTATGGTATCAACCTGAAATACCGTTACCCGATGTTCTGCGCAATGATTGGTGCAAGCCTGGCCGGGCTGATTTGTGGCTTCAATCATGTTACCGCCAATGGTATCGGTGTTGGTGGTATACCGGGTATTCTTTCCATCAAACCACAGTTTTGGATGGTCTACCTGACCGCTATGCTTGTCGCTATTGTTGTCCCTTTAGTGCTGACCGTTCTGGCTTATCGTAGAAATGAACGTAAAGCAGCATTATCCAATGAGATTACCAATTAATGTAGCAAGCTCATTAAATTAACAGGCCTGCTTAATTAGCAGGCATAGTAAATTAGTAGGGATAGTTATGACCGAACAAAAACCGTGGTGGATGGATAGCGTTATCTATCAAATTTATCCAAAGAGTTTTCAAGATAGTACCGGAAGCGGCACAGGAGATATCAACGGGATTACCCAGCGGCTGGATTATCTGCAACGCCTCGGTGTAGAGGCTATCTGGATCACCCCAATTTATCCGTCTCCGCAAGTTGATAATGGCTATGATGTTGCCGATTACTGCGCGATTAATCCTGATTACGGCTCAATGGAAGACTTTGACAATTTGGTGCAAAACGCTCATCAACGAGGTATTCGCATCATTTTGGATATGGTTTTCAATCATACTTCAACGCTGCATCCATGGTTTCAGGCAGCTCAAGATATTAATAGTCCTTATCGCCAGTTTTATATCTGGAAAGACGGCTCCGAAGGCACTTTGCCCAATAACTGGAAGTCTAAATTCGGTGGTAACGCATGGCAATGGCATGCAGCAAGTCAGCAGTATTACCTCCATCTGTTTGCGGTAGAACAAGCCGATTTAAATTGGGAGCATGAACCTGTTCGCGATGAGCTGAAAAAAATCTGTGAATTCTGGGCTGATCGTGGTGTAGATGGCTTGCGGCTGGACGTGATTAATCTCGTCTCAAAACAGCAGGATTACCCGAATGATGAGCGTGGAGATGGCCGTCGATTCTATACCGATGGCCCGCGTATCCATGAGTTTCTGCAAGAAATGAGCCGTGATGTTTTTCAACCTAAGGGATTGATGACTGTCGGTGAAATGTCCTCCACTGGCCTTGAACACTGTCAGCGCTATAGCTCACTGGATGGGACAGCGCTGTCCATGACGTTTAATTTTCACCATCTGAAAGTTGATTATCCGAATGGAGAAAAATGGACTCGCGCAAAACCCGATTATGTTGAATTGAAAAAGATTTTCTCAACATGGCAGCAGGGTATGTATCAAAAGGCTTGGAATGCGCTTTTCTGGTGTAATCATGATCAGCCCCGCATTGTTTCCCGGTTTGGTGATGAACACCAGCACCATAAAACATCCGCCAAAATGTTGGCTATGGTGCTGCACGGTATGCAAGGAACACCTTATATTTATCAAGGTGAAGAGCTGGGCATGACGAACCCACATTTTGCGCGTATTGAAGATTATCGGGATATCGAAAGCCTGAATATGTATCAGGAGCGAATTGAACAAGGTATGCAGCCAGAGGACATATTGGCAATTCTGGCGCAGAAATCCCGCGACAATGGCCGGACTCCCATGCAGTGGAATAATTCAGCGAACGCGGGTTTTACCACAGGCAATCCGTGGATTGCACCATGCAGTAATTATCCGGAAATCAATGCCGAAGCCGCATTGCAGGATAAAGATTCCGTCTTTTATTGCTACCACGATTTGGTTAAATTGAGAAAGCAGCAACCTATCCTGACATATGGTGATTATCTGGATTTACTGCCTGAGCATCCCTCACTGTGGTGTTATTTGCGCCGTTGGCAGGAACAAACCCTGCTGGTCATTGCCAATCTCAGTGATGAAACACAATCTTGGTCTCCAGAGGCTTCACTTACACACAAAGAATGGCGGGTATTAATAAGCAATTATCCATCACCTGCAAAAATAGCGAATGAAATTAAAATTAAACCTTATGAAGCAATATACTTATTAGCAGATTAACCAGCTTATTTATACATTATTAAATAACAAAAGCCTCGTCTTAATAGGCGAGGTTAATGATAAAAATCAAGTAAATCATACTAATGCTTTGCACATTTACAGGTTAAATTTGAAATCACTCTTTTAAATTTATACTACACTAATAATAACCTACTCCAAATGATTTTTGGAAATTATAATATTTACTTAATAAAAGAGGTTATTATGGGTGAGACAGCATCTCTTTCATTGATCAATAGCACCAATGCTGATTGGGAAATAGTTAAAAGTTCTTCTTATCAGATGAATTTTTGGTAAGTCCTCAAGAGAAATTAATTGCAAATTGGTGACCATAACCTGCTAATAATGTATTGATCTCATATTCCATTGTTTCCTGAGTCCAAGTGATAAAACGTCGCCAGTGGT
>NZ_JBBMXH010000117.1:0-11968 GCF_037996725.1 Xenorhabdus entomophaga | reverse complement strand
GGCACTGGATGTACTCAGTGAAATCGCGACAGCGGTGACCCGAAAACAGCCCTATCCGGATGTCTTTAATCTGCTTCCCTGCTAGTCAATACAGGGCTGGTGAATGGTTACCTCACTTTGGCCTGTCAATCAGCGAAATTTTTCGCTAATGGGATTTAAAAGCCCATTAAGGTGATAATTCATGGAGAGGGGCACAAACTTTGCGGTCATCATTTAGTGGAGTGCAAAAAGAAAAGGTATGGTGGAAATCACAATACCCAAAGTGTGATATCCCACCCTAAAGATGGTTGGAATTTCAACCATGACTCAGATTTGAAGCATCTGCGCAACTATAGGGATTTCCCGCCTTTCAATTAATGACACACTCACTATCACATGTTAGACCACTGACCACTGGCTTTAAACAACATACCCATGCCGGGGGTGGAGTATGTTGATCCAAGCCCCTGGGTTTCGAGAACCACTTTAATGACGGGCGTTGTGTTGGCGCGGATGACTACAGGTGGTGTAAATAATGTCCCAGAAATACATTGCGGGCCTCTGTCAGAGGATTCCATTCTAAAGCCTTGTTTGGCTACCAGGGCATTATCAGCATAGACCAAAACCTCCGCCCGCCCGGTTCCACCCAGAGAATTCACATAACGCTGGGTCATTATCGGGCCATAAATGAAAATACGGTCATAGGGCATCTTTTCATTCAATCGCTTATGAAAGAAAATACTCTCCTGAGTGTTATAACCTGTTACTTCTCCTAATGAGAAATTTCCCAATGTGACAGATACCACATCACCCACAATTTTGTTCGCATAGATTGTGCCGGTAAAATTACCATCAGCGCCATCTATCGTACCGGAGAACGTGCCGCTGGTTGCATGCACAGCACCGCGAACGGTCACATTGTTGAATTCTGCGCCGCCACTTTTATCAATATTCCACCCTGCCCGGCCTGCGACATAATTTCTTGACTGGATATAATTGCCAATTTTGGCATTATCAATGCTGCCGTCCTCGATAAACCCGTCACGAATAAACACCTGACCATTCTTGACCGTCATAAAGGGGTTCAGTCTGCCATTAACGGGGTTATAAAAAGCGAAGTTGTTAGCAGAGAATCCGATATACGATTCAAGGTTGCCGTTCTTAATTTCGCCACTGATTACCATACCCGCCGCGTTATATGCCTTGCCGTTATGCTTAAGGGTGATATTCACGCTGTGAATGGCGTAACCATTGCTGTGCTGGTCAAATTCCGCCTGCATTTTGGTGTTGATAATGGCCTGCTGCTTTTTAAACTGCGCCTGAACCTGTTTCTCACTTTCAGCAAACGACGAACCCAGTTTGTTAATGGATTTCTGGTTTTCTGAAATAGATGAACGGTTTTCGCCGACACTGGACTTCACTTCCTTGATGGACTGCGCCCAAGCTTCTTTTTCATCCGCAAAGACCCGATCAAGGCGCTTAATTTCCGCCTTGTTCTCTCCATCCCGCACCAGTAGTTCATGGGCATTTTGCTGAATGGCCGCACCATTAATCAGGCTGGCTTCGGCCTGATAATCAATCTGGGATTGCAGCCGCTTCCCGGCCTCGGCCGTCATGAACTGGTTGCCGGTTGCCTCCACTATCCAACTCGTATCCGTTGAGGATTCGCCCCGGACAAACTCCGTCCACGGGGACTGATTGCCGGATTTATCCACCAGACGGGCACGGAAGTAGAACGCCACCCCGGCTAACAGTCCCTGTAGGGTATGCGTGCGTTGCGGGTAGGGAATATCCGCCAGCAGCATCAACCCCTCACCGTCGTTAGTCGGGCTGTACTGGATCTCGGTTTTCAGCGTGTCGTCCGTCTGGGGCGCAAATCCCCAGTCAAGCTGGATACCAAAGATAATCGGGGTTGTTCTGAATGCGATCGGTGCCGGCGGGTTGCCCTGTTTCCCCTTCAGGTGCGTTTCCGGTGCATTCGCCCAGAGACTGGATATCTCAGATGCATTAATCGCCCGCACTCGTGCCTGATAGCGTCCGGCGTAGATGCCGGGGATCTCAAAACCCTGTGTCGAAGTTCGGGGGGCAGGTATCCAGTTCCCGTTATCCCGCCGCCACTCCGCCTCATAAGCGATGGCACTTTCAGCCGCTTCCCATGTCACCCGCAAGGTGTTTACGGCAATGCCCTGATTGACAACGGAGTAACTGCCAATCGTCACCTTTTTCGGCGGGGGCTGAACGCCGGGCGGAATGACCGAAATGGGGCGTTCATCAATGCGGGTGCCCGTGTCGATGCGTTCATATTTGCCGGGGTCATGGTGAACCGCGCTGATTTCGAAAGTGCCGTTTTCACCCTCCCGGATACTGATTACACGGTATTGCTGAACAAACAAATCATTAGCATCCACCGCCCAACCCGCTTCAACCTGTGGTGTTTCACTGTAGGCGGTCGTGACTGTCACGATATTGTCATTAACCGCCTGTATGGTTCGCCCTTGTGAAGTCCCACCGGGGAGATTGACCAGTAACCTGTCACCCGCCTTTGCCTCAGGTTTGCGGTCCAGTGTGATATTACGTTCTGACACGGCGCTGATACGACCGCCAATAACACGGCCTGCGCGGTTTTTGTGAGCAACGCCAATGATGTGACCGGGCAGCGGGATCTGACCTTCCAGTCCAACCCGGAACGATACTACGTTGTCACGCGAGTTAGTCAGCAATGCCCAGCGTCCACGCCGTTGGGCTTCACTCTGGCGGGTGCAGCCAATCGCCGTCAGTTCCGTCTGATTGATATCATAACGGCGTACCAGCGCATCATCAGAGACCGCCTCAATGGTATCTGCATAATGATTACCGGGATCTGACCAGCTCACCATCGCAACACTGTAACGGGTGCGCTCACTGGCACTGCTGTAGGAAAAATCCCCGTTAATCACATTGGACTGGTTAAAAATATAAGAGACATCGGCGGGCATATCTGCCAGCGCCACAAACTGATTTGCCCCCCAGTAGGTCGTCCCGCGAAAGATGGCTGCCAAATCAGTCAATACCGTCCACGCTTCCTCACGGGACTGGATATACACATTACAGGTAAAGCGCGGCTCCGTGCCGTTTCCACCCTTGCCATCAGGCACCGGCTGATCACAATACTGGGCGATACGGTACAGCTCCGTTTCGTCAATCTGTGCCGAATTGATACGATTTCCCAGCCCGAACATCTCTGACACGATAATGTCGTAGAACACCCATGCCGGATTGTCAGAGTGCGCCCATTTGAACTCACCCGTCCAGATACCGGAATAAGAGCGAAAAACCGGATCATAGTTATCCGGGACACGAATAATTCTGCCCTGAGGTTTACACGATATCTGGGGAGTGTCAGGAAACTGTTTGGCATCGAACTCAATATAAAGCAACGCGGTGTTGGGATAGCGCAGTTTCGCATCAATGACCTCAGTAAAGGCCATGATGTACATTTTATCTATAATGCTCTCACTCTTGGAGTCAGGGGTTAATTTCCTGACCCGGATCTGCCAGCCAGTTGAGGCATTGGGCAGATCAATACGGTGTGACCGTTCATATTTGGTCGTGGTCTTGCCATCCACTGCGGTCTTCAAAACTTCTTCGTATGACCCGCCATCAACGGCTAAATCAATCGCATAATCGACCCGGTAGCCGGTGGTATCGCCATTTTTATGCTGGTGCCGCAAAACAGGCCACGATAACCGAATGCGAACCGCCGACAGTTTAGTATTGGAAACAGCGCGTATCCACGGCGTGTCGCTGCTTAACTCCGTACCAAGACGGATTTCATTTTCCGCTGCGGGCAACCCCTTGATATACTCCTGCGCCTGCGTGCCGGGACGGTATTCCCACTTAACACCCGTGAAATTCATTTCCCCATCGGAATTCGCCAGTGGTGTCCTATTAAGGTAAATTCGCGTGGCACCCAAATCATGCCCCCATTCACCCTCGCCCAAAGCTAACAGCATTTTAGCCTTGGCAATCGACTGTAAACTGTCCGGTGATTCTACGGGGGTATATCCACCGCCGCCCCCGCCCTTGCTGCCCTGAATAAGATGATGTCCCATATTCCACCCATAAAAAAAGCCGCAGGTGCGGCGAAACTAAAAACTGAATGACGGTTATTGCTGATCTTCGGTGTAGATACCCGCTGAGATAATGGCACCCCCGATTTCACGCGTGCCGTACAGAACGGGAACCGGATTCCCCTGCGCCGTGGTATTCACAGGCCCGCCAAAGGCGTAACTGGGTTTATTTTCCGGCGACTCACGCATACGCAGGCCGGGCATTTGAGGGGAAAGCATCTGGGCAACACCACCGAGGGCTAATGACGCCCCCGCCATAGCCATACCCCCAGCTAAACCACCCGCACCAAATACCCCCACACCAACCTGACCACCGGGCACAAACATAGCAATAGCAATCAATGCTACACCTAAAATAGTCTGAAATAATCCAGCACGTTTGCTACCGATAATGACAGGTAGAATATGAATATCCTCCGTCCCTTTTGTCATTTCCAGCTCATCTTGACTGATATTTCTCCCGCCCACAAAAATAGAAAATGTCAGCCCTTTTTTATGCGCTTCGGACATATATTTTTCAAAACCGGGTAACAGATTACGCATGGCATTAATAGCATGTCGGGCATCCCGTGCCTTATATTTAAATTCTTTTCCAAAGCGGGAAATAAGAGGACCATGAAAGCGCACGGTGCGCATGGGAACATCGATAAAAGCCATAATTACCTCATAAAAAAACCACCCATTAAAGGTGGCTTATTGGACTCAAATGCAATTCTTTATTTTTTCCACTCTGTGAGCCGCTCTGGAACCAAACAATCCACCTTGATAATAAAAATTGATTTTAGTCCCGTTGTCCTTATTTATTATATCAGTCACTTCAAGTTGACCATCTGAATATATTGTGTAACCACTACCATATGGTTGAATATAAACACCTCCCCACATTGGCGATTTTTCTTGCCAGCCGAACAAGATGCATTCAGCAATATTTTTTGCAGTTTTATTTGATGAAAACTCAAGATCAGCATCTCGTTTTCTCATATCTTGAATACTTGAGCATCCAGTCAAAACCAACAACATTGATAATAAGATTTTTTTCATTCTGTCCTCCAATATTCCAGAAAACAAAATCATAGCACCAGAAACAGAGTCATCATTTATCAAAGCAAGTTTTTGTGACGCAGAATTTTTATTGTCCTGTCCTTCCAGTATCCGCCATAAGGCACTTTCTGGCTCAATTGCCCGTAAAGATGATGGAGCAATAAATTACCCTCCAGCAGCACGCCTGCATGATTCGGCACATCGGCCTGAACTTGCATCATTACCACATCACCCGTCTGAGGGGCACCGCTAAACTCATTAAAACCGCATTCCTGCCAGTTATCCATATAGCGATTTTCACCCCGTTCCCACCACAGATAATCCACGCGGTAATCAGGTAATTCAATATCATGCACCTGACGGTAGTAACTCATGATCAACCCCCAGCAATCATAGATACCGAGCACAAACGGTCTGCCTATTAAGGGTAGCTCACCACGCGGATAAATGGTCCTGAAATCCCCTTCCGGCCAACTGACAATATGCCACGGTAATTCAGTGGCATCACATTGTGCGGCATCCAGTTCGCTGGGTTGCGTGGTCGCATCAGGGTGACTGTGAACAATAGACGTTATTGTTCCCCACTCGTCAGCATTGGCATAATCAAGCGGGTCAAGGTGAAATTGTTCAGCAGGATTAGGGGCTAAGTTTTTACAAGGGAAGTATTTTTCTATTCGGCTTTTTTGAGCAATGACCCCGCAGGCCTCTTTGGGGTATTCCGCCTTTGCATGCTCAAATATTGCCTGTAATGTATTGTCACGCATCGTCACCGCCTGATTAATGCTGCACCGGGATAACCCCCAAACGGCAAGGGTTCATCTTCGCCGAATCGTAACTTACACGACCTGAGCAGACCGCCGCATTTATCTTTGCCGGGGTCATCAACCGGGTTGTCGTTTTCATCAAAGTAACGGCTCCCAGCATAATCACAGCCTTTACCCGTCCGATACCAGCCCCGTGAGCACCATGTGCACAGGCTGTGTATCTGCCGGGTGGGTATTCTCAGCCCCTCCAGATCGGCAGGACTGGCAAGCTCAAAGGTGACTTCCTTGTCTGTTTCAACTTCTTTGCGGTCAACATAGAAAGTCTGTGTGCGTTCCTGTTCGGGATCGGCAGTCGGATTCCCTTCGGGAAAGTTAACCGCATCCAGATAATGCACAAAGGTATCATGGATGGTCACCTTTGCCTGCACCATGTCCTCAAATTGCAGGCAAAGTGCAGTAATCAGGCCATTGATGTTAGTGACGGTTAATTTCGGGCGGGCAGACTTTCCGTCACTGGATAAATCCAGCCCCTCGATTTTAACAGGCCATGCGCCATACTCGCGCCCCTGCCACCAAATGGACTTTGGCTTGAACTTATCAGGATTATTTTTCGCTGCCTCAATTTCGTCGGGAGTAAGGGGTATCCCATAAGCATGAAAACGCAATACATCCGCACCGAACGCGGTTCCGTCTACTTCATACAGCCGGACAGTCTTACCCGGTGCCAGTTTCTGTATATCAGCACTAAACATATTTTCTCCTAGGGGTGGTGTGCCTGAATAAACTCCGCCGACAATGAATATTTATTACCGCCCAATGCACTGGTCTTATAACCCTCGCAACGATACAACCCCTTGTCAGAAAGCGGCGGTGTCCAGATAAAGGACTGATACCCTTGGTGACGATCCAAAAATGCCAGAATTGCACGGAGATAAGGCTCATCACCGACAAAATCCACCGTCCATTTTTGACTGCGGGGATGAATGCCATCCCCGGATACCTGTGTGTAACCATCCCCGAACTGGACCTTTCGGATGGCAAAATCCACTGTTGAAGAGGCACTCGTTCGGGGACTCCAGTAAAAGGTTTCCATTATCGCCCCCTGATAGCCCTAAAAATCGCACCGCCCGGCCGCAAGTCTTTATCCCGTTCAGCGTAATAGACCTGAGTAAAGGCTCGCGCCAGACTTTCACCGAATGCAGCATCAGCACCATTGGCAGCCTGACTCCTGCCGCCAGAGTCTGTGATATAGACCTGAATATTGGGTGCACCCCCCATGCCACCCATATTGCCAGCGGGGAAAATAGCCCGTACCCCCAGCGAACCATCGGGGCCACGCTTAAGCGGCATAATAGCTTCCGGCCCGGCTTCACCCATCAGCCCCGCACCCTTGGCAAAGGCGAACATAGTTGGGCTGCTGACAATCTGCCCGCTGTACTGACTCAGGTTTGCCGAGGTATAAACACCGCCCTTGGCGTTCTTGGTGAACATGGAAGCAACCCCATTGAGCATGCCGCCGCCACCGCCACCGAATGAAGAGGCCAGCATTTCAAATGCCTTATTCGCCGCGATTTTCATCAGGCTCTGAACGACACTCTGCGCCATTGAGGCGAACATTTCGGAAACGCCTTCTTTGAGTGATTTAGTTCCGGTTAACATACCGGTAACCATGTTGCTCATGCGTTCGCTGACGGTATCAAGCAAGTTGATTGCCACTTCGTGATAGGCGCTTTGGGCAGCAAACAACTGTTTCGCCGCTTCAATGCGTCTCGTGTTGTTTTCCGTTTCGGCTGCCGCAATCAGTTCATTCTTACGCTGTTCACTGATAATCTGCGTTTCCGCGTAGGTGTCATACAAGGCTTTTTTGCGGGCCAGCTGGTTATCCAAATCCTGTACCGGGTCAACGTCACCCCGCAGGGCATCCTTGGCAGAAACGGCATATTGCTGTCGGGCGTCTGCGTTACCCCTGACGTCCTCTTTCCATATCTCACCTTTTCGGTAAGCATATTCGGCGGGTGACTTAATTTCACCATGAGCATTCTGCCGCTTTAGCTGTTCTGTGGCCTCTTGGGTTCTTTTGGCAACACGACGGAACGGGTCGGCTTCTATGGCAGCCTGCAAGTCCTGATAACGCTGTTTGGTTTCTGTCAGTCTCTGGTTAAGCTGGTTCAGATGGCGGTTCTGCGCCTGCGTGAACTTGGTCACATTATCCTGAGCGCTGGCAAACAACTCAGCCGCCGCGTTGCCTTCCTTGTACCGGATCGCTTCTGTGGCCAGTTGCGTATTCAGGTCAGCCACTTTATTGCGGTAATTTTCCTGTGCACTCGCTGCTTCCCGGGCGGCTTTCGCGGCATCACTGGCGGCTTTTGACGCCGCCGCCTGCGCTTCTTTGGCTTTTTCGCCATTCTGATAGCTGGCTACCGTGTTATTGATGTATTTTTGGTAATTATCCCGGTGCTCTGGCGTATTGAGTCCCTGATCTTCGGCGGCAAATTCCGCCTGCCTTCTGATTCTGTCCTCACCTTGCAGGGTCGATAGTTCACGGTCGCGCTCAGAACGCTTAAGGAAAGCTTGTTGCTTATCGTCCAGCGGGGCGGGTGGTAGCGCAAAGGGAACCGGGGTGAATGTCGTCCGCTCTTTCAGCAGGCGGTTCCCCGCCGCCAGCACCCGGTTGAAATCTGAGCCGGCCAGTGTCAGCATCGGCAAGATATCGTTCGTTCTGAGCATTTCAACATAATTGTCACGAAACAGGCCCGACTGACTGGCCTGTAACATATTCAGTTCCTTTTGCTTATTGCTTAGGCCCTCCTGCATGATAGCCAGATTGTTCACTTCGTTGTTATAAATACGCGTCCGTTCAGCCAGTGTCTCAAGAACGCTTGTGGATTCTTTACCAACATTCGTGCGGGCAATGCGCTGTGAAAGCTCCATATCTGCTTTTCTGGCTGCTACTAACTTTTTTTGCACTTCTATAGCGTCGTTCTGATCGGATATTTGGTCTTGGGTATCAAAAATTCGCTTCTTCACCTCCAGCGAACTCATGGTTTTCAGCGACTCAATCAACAGATCGGTATTTCGTCCCAATCCCAGTGCGGATTGCTTGGCCTGCTCCTGACTCTGGTGAAGATAGTAGAGGCCAGCCCCTGCCAGCAGGGCGATACCGGGAATGCCACCCATCACCCCGAGCAGGGCGCCGCCAATTCTTGTGCCGAGCGAGGTGACTGCATTGAGACGGGCCTGTGCCGCGGCTCTTGCATTGATACTTTGTGTTACTCTGGTCTGTGCTGCCGCTTCTGCGGCCAGCGCTCTGTTCAGTCTCGTTTCGGCCGCGGCGAATGTCTGTGCGGTGGTGGTTTGAAGCATGCGTGAACGAGCCGCCAATACATTACGCTGAGCTTGACGCTCAGTAGCTCTGGCATTAGCCACCTGAACTTGAGCGTTCCTGTAAGCCTGATCTGCGTTGTTTATCTCAGCTCTGGTGTTCTGGATTAATGCTGACGTTGATGCACCAATCGCGGATACCCTGTTACCCAGCGCCCTTGCCCCGAATAAACCCGCTGCCGCCATGCCAGCCGCGGCAACGGTATCCATATTCCTCGCTACCCCGTCCAGTACCCCGGATAAGGTTGCCGTGACCGAGGTGGTCCGGTTGGCTTCCCCCACCCACTGCTGAAAGGCAGTCTGAACGCGGGTTGACGCCGCGCTCACGCTGTTCAGCATCGAATCAAACTCTTTATGCAGAATCGCCAACTGACTGAGCAGGGCAGGCACAATCTTCGGCGTGGTCAGCTCGCCCGCATCCGCCAGTTGTTTCAGGTCTTTCTGCGCGACGCCCAATCCATCTGACAGGGCTTTCATAATACGCTGGCCGGACTGGGCCACCGAGTTAAAGTCCTGTCCACGAAGCACGCCGCGCCCGAGGGCCTGTGATAACTGGACGATAAGGGAGGAAGTTTCTTCGGCGGATGCACCGGAAACTTGCAACCCGGTTGCCAGTGCATCAGTCAGGGACAGAATGTCTTTTGTTGTATAGCCGTATTCACGCAGGGAGCTTGAGACGCGGGAAAACAGCCCCGCATTGGATTCAAAGGTGGA
The DNA here is from genome assembly GCF_037996725.1 of Xenorhabdus entomophaga. NCBI lineage: Bacteria > Pseudomonadati > Pseudomonadota > Gammaproteobacteria > Enterobacterales > Morganellaceae > Xenorhabdus > Xenorhabdus entomophaga. Next base: position 1,980 of record NZ_JBBMXH010000117.1, on the reverse strand, counting down.
GCCGGTATACTGGCTGATCCGCAATAATTCCCGTTGCGCATGGGTGAAATCTTCCGTGGAGGTGGTGGCTAACTTGATGCGGGCATTCAGGGAATTGTAATTGTCCGCCATACTGATCAGGCGCCCGGTGGCGAACATCCCGGCAAAGGCGCCTGCCATGCCGGCGGCGGCGTTCTTGGCTGACAGCAGTTGGTTATTGAGTTCCCGCAGCGCCTGCTGGCTGTCACGGGTGGCCGCCGCTGCCCCGCGTCCGCCCTTTTCCATCACCCGGTAATAATCCGCCCCCATCCGGGAGGCGCGGGCAATCTCCGCCTGAAATGAAGACGAATTGGCCGAAATTTTAATAATCAGTTCACGTAATTTTGCCATAGGAAATTACTCAGGACAGGTTAGATAAAAAGGCCTCCAGACCCGGCGCACGGTCACTGTCTGCGTCGGGTTCACGCCATTGCAGCAGGACATCACGCAGGGCGACTTTGCCCCCTTGTGACTGGTACACAGCCGCCGCGATTTGGGCGGCCTGAATATCCCCCCGCTCATCCCCCACCGGACTCACCCGGTCATATGCCAGCCAGTACAGTAATTCACTGGCGCTCAGGTCCCGTTGCAGCTCAGACAGGGTTTTGCCGAGCCGCAGCGCCAGTGTCATCATGAAAAAGGTGACCGGCTCGTTTACTTTTTTTCTGCGTCCGCCTGTGAAGCCATCAGTTCCAGTGCTTGATGCAGCAAACGGCTGTGAACCGGGCCATAAATGTCTGCCACGGTGTCGATATCGTCTTCGGTAAAGACCGGATCGCCGTTCTCATCCCTGAGTACGTCAATAAACAACACGACATCCCCCCGGATATTGCGGTGCGTTTTCTCTGCGATGGACAAGGTGTCTTCCTCACCCTCTTTCGGTAATGTCACTGCCTGCCAGTGTCCCCATGCTCCCGCTGAGGGTTCGCGTAAGGTGACGGTGACATCGCCCCATTCCGGTACGGTGACGGTTTTACTGCGAAAGCCGGCATTCGGGGCCAGTGCCAGTGCGCGCAGGTCAGGTTTTTTCTTCGCCATGATTTATTCTCCCTGTGAAGTGCTTTTGGTTAACGACGTAGGTTTCAGGGGTAGTGGCTTGCCTTTCAGCCGCAGGGTAAAGCTGGCAGTCACCAGCCCGCTGGCCGATACGCTCCAAGAGTTCTGGCGCACCTCGGCAAGGAACGCATACCCGTTACCGGTGGGAAACTCCACCTTAAACGCATGCAGCTCGTCGGTGTCGTAGGCCGTGCGCAGGGTATCCTGCCCGGGTTCATCGGCGGACCAGTTGCCGGACAGGGTAATTTCGCCCGGGGCCGCAAGGCCATTGGTCATCTCCTGTTCGGTGGAGCACAGGGTGGTCACTTCAATGTCGGATTTTTGCCCGCCGGTATAACTGATCTCTTTGGTGGTACAGTCGATGTGTTGCCAGACCGCATTCTGGGGATTGGCCTCTTTGGCTGCATTGGCCGAAATACTCACTTTCGTGCCCTGGGCCTTTTCGTACTTACTCGACATGGATAATTCTCCGGAAATAAAAAACCGCCCGCAGGCGGCTGAGTCAATGGGGTGAGTTTGTGGGTTTACTGCCAGATCTGGCATTCCAGTGTGGCGCGGTACAGGCTCGTATCTGGCTCGTACCCTTGGGTTTCGCTGAGTTCCGTGGGGTTCAGTCCGGCAATCGCTGACCGGGCCTTATTCCGTATCGCCCGGGCCTCATCAATGGTCCCGGCATAAACATCAATTTGCAGGTTATTAAGCTGGCCCGCCTGCCCGTTCAGCACATCCTGATCGAGGCTGTAGAACGAAAAAACACACCACGGTGGAGTAACTGGCGGCTCTGATTGTGGTGCCACATAAGGGAAAACCTTATACGGCAATACGGGGTTCAGCAGCGGGAAAATGTCAGCCTCGGTCATTTTGACAATACCTCGTCAATCGCCTGATTCGCCCGCTCAATGGCAG
>NZ_JBBMXH010000116.1:0-12214 GCF_037996725.1 Xenorhabdus entomophaga | reverse complement strand
CTGCGGGCGGTTTTTTATTTCCGGAGAATTATCCATGTCGAGTAAGTACGAAAAGGCCCAGGGCACGAAAGTGAGTATTTCGGCCAATGCAGCCAAAGAGGCCAATCCCCAAAATGCGGTCTGGCAACACATCGACTGCACCACCAAGGAGATCAGTTATACCGGCGGGCAAAAATCTGACATTGAAGTCACCACCTTGTGCTCCACTGAGCAGGAAATGACGAATGGCCTTGCGGCCCCGGGCGAAATTACCCTGTCCGGCAACTGGTCCGCCGATGAACCCGGGCAGGATACGCTGCGCACGGCCTACGACACCGACGAGCTGCATGCGTTTAAGGTGGAATTTCCCACCGGCAACGGGTATGCGTTCCTTGCCGAGGTGCGCCAGAACTCTTGGAGCGTATCGGCCAGTGGACTGGTGACTGCCAGCTTTACCCTGCGGCTGAAAGGCAAGCCGCTGCCCCTGAAACCCACGTCGTTAACCAAAAACACCTCACAGGGAGAATAAATCATGGCGAAGAAAAAACCCGACCTGCGCGCACTGGCACTGGCCCCGAATGCCGGCTTTCGCAGTAAAACCGTCACCGTACCGGAATGGGGCGATGTCACCGTCACCTTACGCGAACCCTCAGCGGGAGCATGGGGACACTGGCAGGCAGTGACATTACCGAAAGAGGGTGAGGAAGACACCTTGTCCATCGCAGAGAAAACGCACCGCAATATCCGGGGGGATGTCGTGTTGTTTATTGACGTACTCAGGGATGAGAACGGCGATCCGGTCTTTACCGAAGACGATATCGACACCGTGGCAGACATTTATGGCCCGGTTCACAGCCGTTTGCTGCATCAAGCACTGGAACTGATGGCTTCACAGGCGGACGCAGAAAAAAAGTAAACGAACCGGTCACCTTCTTCATGATGACACTGGCGCTGCGGCTCGGCAAAACCCTGTCTGAGCTGCAACGGGACCTGAGCGCCAGTGAATTACTGTACTGGCTGGCATATGACCGGGTGAGTCCGTTGGGGGATGAGCGGGGGGATATTCAGGCCGCCCAAATCGCGGCGGCTGTGTACCAGTCACAAGGGGGCAAAGTCGCCCTGCGTGATGTCCTGCTGCAATGGCGTGAACCCGACGCAGACAGTGACCGTGCGCCGGGGCTGGAAGCCTTTTTATCTAACCTGTCCTGAGATCTTTTCCATGGCAAAATTACGTGAACTGATTATTAAAATCTCGGCCAATTCGTCTTCATTTCAGGCTGAAATTGCCCGCGCCTCCCGGATGGGGGCAGATTATTACCGGGTGATGGAAAAGGGCGGGCGCGGGGCAGCAGCGGCCACCCGTGACAGCCAGCAGGCGTTACGGGAACTCAATAACCAACTGCTGTCAGCCAAGAACGCCGCCGCCGGTATGGCAGGCGCCTTTGCCGGGATGTTCGCCACCGGACGCCTGATCAGCATGGCGGACAATTACAATTCCCTGAATGCCCGCATCAAGTTAGCCACCACCTCCACGGAAGATTTCACCCACGCGCAACGGGAATTATTGCGGATCAGCCAGTATACCGGCTCCACCTTTGAGTCCAATGCGGGGCTGTTTTCCCGTGTCTCAAGTTCCCTGCGTGAATACGGTTATTCGACAAAAGACATTCTGTCCCTGACTGACGCACTGGCAACCGGGTTGCAAGTTTCCGGTGCATCCGCCGAAGAGACGTCCTCCCTTATCGTCCAGCTATCGCAGGCGTTGGGGCGCGGCGTGCTTCGTGGACAGGACTTTAACTCGGTGGCCCAGTCCGGCCAGCGTATTATGAAAGCCCTGTCAGATGGATTGGGCGTCGCGCAGAAAGACCTGAAACAACTGGCGGATGCGGGCGAGCTGACCACGCCGAAGATTGTGCCTGCCCTGCTCAGTCAGTTGGCGATTCTGCATAAAGAGTTTGATTCGATGCCGAACAGCGTGAGCGCGGCGTCAACCCGCGTTCAGACTGCCTTTCAGCAGTGGGTGGGGGAAGCCAACCGGACCACCTCGGTCACGGCAACCTTATCCGGGGTACTGGACGGGGTAGCGAGGAATATGGATACCGTTGCCGCCGGGGCGGGGGTACTGGTGGCGGTCGGGGCGGCCCGGTTCTTCGGGGGAATGGCCTCCGGGGCCGCGACGGCTACGGGTAACATCTGGAAAACCTACCGCGCTGAAGTGGATCTAGCGAATGCGCAGGTCAGAGGGACGCGGATAGCGACCGCCAGAGCACGAGCGGCGGTCTACCGGGCACAGCAGGCACTGGCGGCGGCAAAGGGGACCGACAAACAAACGCAGGCGGAAGAGCGGCTATCCCGAACGCAGGCCACCCTTAAGCGCAATATTGATGCCCGGACAGCGGCACAGAATCGATTGAATGGAATCACGTCAGTCGGTTCCAGAATGATGGGCGGACTTTTGGGATTGGTGGGCGGTATTCCCGGTTTAGTGATGCTGGGTGCGGCAGCGTGGTATACCTCCTACCAGAATACGGTACAGGCAAGACAGGCGGCACAGGAATACGCACGCACCATTGATGAAATTCCGGAAAAAATCCCCCAAATGACCCTGCCGGAAGCGTCCGATAATGCGAAAGAAGCCAAAAAAGCATGGGATGAACAAAACCGACTCATTGACGAACAGGTCAGGAAAATTGACGAATTAAAGCGCCGAATAGAGATGCTTTACAAAGCGCGCGATAACCCCAAAGACCCCCTGAGTGATGATAACCTTGCAACGTTACGTCGAGGGCTGGAAAAGGCGACCAGTGATCTAGCTGTTGAGCAATCCCGCTTAAATACGATGCAGGAAAAGGCAACAGAAATTAAACAGGTTCTGACATTAGTTGAACAGCGCCGAATTGATCTGATTAAGCAGGGAACGGAAAAGCAGGATGCTATGCGTCATTCGCTCTTGATGATGAACGGTGAGTATAGCGAGTTTAACCGCTTAATGAAGGAGGGTAATCGACTGCTTTCAGAGCGTGAGATAGCAAATGTTGCTACCCCGCTCCAGATCCCTCAAGCAACTCTGGACGATAAGCAACAGGCTTTCCTTAAGCGATCTGAGCGTGACCGTGAATTATCGACCCTGCAAGGTGAGGACAGAATCAGAAGGCAGGCGGAATTTGCCGCCGAAGATCAGGATTTAAATAAACCAGAGCATCAAGTTAATTACCAAAGGTACATCAATAACACGGTAGCCAGCTATCAGAATGGCGAAAAAGCCAAAGAAGCGCAGGCGGCGGCGTCAAAAGCCGCCAGTGAGGCTGCAAAAGCCGCCCGGGAAGCCGCCAGTGCACAGGAAAACTACCGTAATAAAGTGGCTGACCTGAATACGCAACTGGCCACAGAAGCGATCCGGTACAAGGAAGGCAACGCGGCGGCTGAGTTGTTCGCCAGCGCTCAGGATAACGTGACCAAGTTCACGCAGGCGCAGAACCGCCATCTGAACCTGCTCAACCAGAGACTGACAGAAACCAAACAGCGTTATCAGGACTTACAGGCTGCCATAGAAGCCGACCCGTTCCGTCGTGTTGCCAAAAGAACCCAAGAAGCCACAGAACAGCTAAAGCGGCAGAATGCTCATGGTGAAATTAAGTCACCCGCCGAATATGCTTACCGAAAAGGTGAGATATGGAAAGAGGACGTCAGGGGTAACGCAGACGCCCGACAGCAATATGCCGTTTCTGCCAAGGATGCCCTGCGGGGTGACGTTGACCCGGTACAGGACTTGGATAACCAACTGGCCCGCAAAAAAGCCTTGTATGACACTTACGCGGAAACACAGATTATCAGTGAACAGCGTAAGAATGAACTGATTGCGGCAGCCGAAACGGAAAACAACACGAGACGCATTGAAGCGGCGAAACAGTTGTTTGCTGCCCAAAGCGCCTATCACGAAGTGGCACTCAACTTGCTTGATACCGTCAGCGAACGCATGAGCAACATGGTTACCGGTATGTTAACCGGAACTAAATCACTCAAAGAAGGCGTTTCCGAAATGTTCGCCTCAATGGCGCAGAGTGTCGTTCAGAGCCTGATGAAAATCGCGGCGAATAAGGCATTTGAAATGCTGGCCTCTTCATTCGGTGGCGGTGGCGGCGGCATGCTCAATGGGGTTGCTTCCATGTTCACCAAGAACGCCAAGGGCGGTGTTTATACCTCGGCAAACCTGAGTCAGTACAGCGGGCAGATTGTCAGCAGCCCGACGATGTTCGCCTTTGCTAAGGGTGCGGGGCTGATGGGGGAGGCGGGACCGGAAGCCATTATGCCGCTTAAGCGTGGCCCCGATGGTTCGCTGGGGGTCCGGGCGATCACACCGAAGGGGCTGAGTGATAAAGGAAACGTCAATATCGAGATCAATATCACAGACGGAAAAGCCGAAAGCACCTCTAACGGTGACAACGCCGCATTCGGGCGGCAATTCGCTCAGGCTGTAGCCCAAGTTTATTACGCCGAACGTGACAGGGACTTGAGGCAGGGTGGCGCAATCAACAAAGCGATAAGGGGACGATAATGGAAACGTTTACATGGATGCCGCGGGTTAATGCCAGTTCCAACGTTGAATTTGCTATCCGAAAAGCGAAATTCGGCGACGGTTATGAGCAAGTCTCTGGCGCGGGGATTAACCCCAAATCGATGAGATGGAGCGTTGATTTTGTCGGCAATGAAAAATACATCACTGAAATTATCGCCTTTCTTGACCGACATGAAGGCCATAAGCCATTCATCTGGAGTCCACCGTTGGCAGGTAAGGGGCTATTTCGGAGCGAAAGCTATAAATATCAGGCCATTGACTACAAAACTTATGCCCTGTCGGCCGAATTCATTGAAGCGCACGCGCCCTAGGGGACGATCATGTTTACTGCTGATGTACAAAAATTAGATGCCGGGAATATCGTCCGGCTGTATGAAATTGACGGGACAAAATTCGGAGCCGATGTGCTCCGTTTTCATGCGTATGGCATGCCCGTGACACCCGAAGAGATTGAAGCGACAGAGAAAAAAGGCAGTCAGCCGCAGCCAAAATCCCTCTGGTGGCAGGATAAAGAGTATAAGCCGTGGCCTGTCCAGATAGAGGGATTGGAAATGTCCACGGATGGACAAGCTGCCCATCCTCGCTTATCTGTCGCCAACATTGAGGGAACGGTCACCGCGCTATGCCTGCAATTTGATGACATGGTGCAAGCCAAAGTGACCATTCACGATACCTTTGTTCATTATCTGGATGCCAAAAACTTTACAGAGGGAAATCCCACGGCGGACCCACAGCAAGAACGCCGGTTAATGTTCTATGTGAATAGAAAGATATCCGAGACGGACACGGTGGTTGTTTTTGAACTGGCAAGCCCGGCATCACTGGACGGACTGATTATTCCCACCCGGCAAATTCACGGCGTATGTACATGGTGTGCACGCGGCTGGTATCGGACAGGTAAGGGCTGTGACTATGCCGGAACAAACTATTTTGATATCGACAACAACCCGACGGATGACCCGGGTAAAGATCGCTGTCCCGGCACCGTGATTGCCTGTAAGTTGCGTCACGGAGAGGAGGGTGATTTGCCATTCGGTGGATTCCCGGCCTCATCGCTCATTAGGAGATAACTGTGCGCGATAAAACACTGGCATTGGTATTTGAGCATGCCAAAACCGAATACCCCAACGAATGCTGTGGCGTGGTGGCTCAGAAAGGCCGCGTAGAAAAATACTTCCCCTGCAAAAACCTAGCCCCTAATCCCACTGAACAGTTCCAGTTAGACCCCGGCGATTATCTGGACGCCTCAATCTGGGGCACGATTACCGGCATCGTTCACAGTCACCCGGACGCGACCACCCTGCCTAGTGATCTGGATGAGGCACAATGCGATTTCACTGAGTTGCCGTGGCATATCGTGAGTTACCCGGAAGGCGATTTCAGGACAATCTATCCGCGCGGGGAGCTACCCTTAATAGGCAGGCCATTTGTGCTGGGTATCTATGATTGTTACGGCCTCATTATGAGCTATTACCGCCAACAATATGATATTGAACTGAATGACTACCGGGTCAATTATCCTTGGTGGGAGCAAGGCGAAAATCTGTACCTAGATAATTTTGAGCAGGCCGGCTTCGTTGAAGTGACAGGCGATCCACAGGAGGGTGATGTGGTTCTCATGCAGGTTCAGGCCGATATGCCGAATCATGCGGGCGTGCTGCTGGAGGGTAATTTATTGCTCCATCATCTTTACGGGCAATTGAGCCAGAAAGTGCCTTATGGTGGGTACTGGAAAGATAGAACTGTGAAGATGCTGCGATATGAGAAATTGCATAAATAATAGATCATAACTAGCATGGAGAAATATTACCGAAGAAATAAAAAGGGGTAAGGATGAGTAGGGTATTAATTGTTGTGTTTTTTGGGTTATCACTAGTGGCTTGTAAACCTACAGAAAAAGACTTTATTAACATAGGTGAATCTATTGTTAGAGATAACCTCAAAGATCCAGATAGCGCAAAATTTGATTCATTCTACCCCTCGCCAGATGAATCAGATGGTTATGTATGTGGGATGGTTAATGCCAAAAATACATATGGTGGGTACACAGGGAAAAAACCATATTATGTTTATATTGAAACTAAAGGCGGTAAGCTGAAACATCATGGACCTGTAGTTATAGTGGACGATGATGACCAGGCTGGCTTGGGTAATTTCAGATTGTTATGTAAGAAATAATAATGCAATCCCACTACTTAGGAAGCTCCTTTTTAGTCTAACCAACCCTCTTCGGAGGGTTTTTTTACTTATGAGGCCATGATGACTTATACAGATCCCCCGCTTCGCACAATCCGGCTTCATGGCGTCCTTGCTGCCAAATTCGGCGCGACATTTGAATATGCTGCCAGAGACGCCCCGCATGCTATCCGTGCCATGAGCAAACTTGTTACGGGTTTTGAGGCGTTCATGCTAAATGCCCACAAACAGGGATTTACCTTTTCGGTCATTGTGGGCGGCAGAAGCTACAACAAAGATGAACTGGATATGACCAAAGGCCATGGGGATATCCATATTATGCCAGTGATCACAGGCAGCAAGCGGGCTGGACTGTTCAACGTCGTCTTAGGTATCGCCCTGATTGTTGTTGCATGGTGGAACCCGTTGAGCTGGAGCGCCTCGACTGCATTATTTGTCGGTGCGTCAGGCGCATCAATGGCAATGGGGGGCATCTCTCAAATGCTCGCGCCTCAGCCACCGGGATTAGGCATGCGTGAATCACCGGACAATAAACCCTCTTATGCGTTCGGGAGTCCGGTTAATACCACCGTTCAGGGCAATCCTGTTCCTATTCTCTATGGCTCACGCGAGATCGGCGGGGCAATTATCTCTGCCGGTGTTTATACCGAAGACCAGTATCAGACCGAACAAATAGAGAAGCAACGTAACGAGTAACCCAGACCGCCAGAGGCGGTTTTTTTTATTTCAGAGGTGAGTGATGACATGGCATGTTATTGAGGGTGCAAAAGGCGGTGGCGGCGGTGGCGGACATACCCCTTACGAAATGCCCGATAATATCCAATCGACGGCCACGGCTAAAGTCTTGCTGGCGCTGGGTGAGGGCGAATTTGTTAACGAACTGAGTGCAAAAGATATCTATCTGGACAGCACCCCCTTGCAGAACAGCAACGGAACCATGAATTTTGAGGGCGTTAAATGGGAATTTCGCACGGGGACGCAGGCACAGACGTACATCAAAGGCATGCCTGCCGCTGAGAATGAAATTCGTATCAACACAGAAATAAAAGCGGCCACGCCCTGGACAAAATATATTTCCAATACGAAATTATCGGCCGTTCGTGTCCGGCTCGGCTGGCCTGCCTTGAGGGAGCAAAAAGACAATGGTGATACGGGGGGGTATCGCATTGATTATGCCATTGAGTTATCAACGGATGGCGGCAGCTACCAGCCTATTTTTGATACCCATATCGATGCCAAAACCACAACACTGCATGAACGCTCATATCGTATTAACCTGCCTGATGCAAAAACAGGCTGGACTGTCCGGGTTGTCAGAAAAACGGCGAACAATACCAGTGAGCGGATCATTGACAAAATGAACCTCATGGCGTTCACCGAAATTATTGACGCCAAATTCCGCTATCCTAATACCGCGCTGCTGTACGTTGAATTCGACGCCAGATTGTTTAATGGCAATGTGCCGCTGATTTCATGCAAACCCAAAGGGCGCATCATTCGCGTGCCGTCTAATTACGACCCGGTTAACCGTACTTGCAGTGGTATCTGGAACGGAGCATTTAAATGGGCACACAGCAATAACCCGGCGTGGGTGCTGTACGACATATTACTGAATGACTTGTGCGGACTCGGTGACAAAATTGACAGAACACAGGTTGACGAAATCGAGCTGTATCGCGTGGCGGAATATTGCGATCAACCCGTCCCCGATGGAAAAGGCGGCACTGAACCGCGATTTACCTGCGATGTCTACATTCAATCACGCGAAGAAGCGCATAAGGTACTGACCGATATTGGTGCGATATTCCGTGGCTCGGTTTACTGGGGCGCTAACCAGTTCATTGCCATGGCGGATATGCCGGAGGACATTAAATACATTTTCACTCAGGCCAGCGTTATCAATGGTGAATTCGTCTACAGCAGCGGCGGTGAACGTAACCGGAGCACCGTCGCCATGGTGAGCTGGTCAAATCCAGACAACCATTACAATGACGAGGTTGAAGTTGTTTCAGACGATAATTTAATCCAACGTTATGGTATCAACCAAATTGATATCGCCGCCATTGGTTGCACACGTCAGAGCGAGGCGCAACGCCGGGGAAAATGGGCAATTCTGACCAACTCACGCGACACTATGATTTCATTCCGCGTGGGTCTGGATGGTCAGATCCCCATGCCCGGCCAAATTATCGGGGTGGCGCATAAAAACAGGGCCGGACGCGTTGTTGGCGGGCGTATTCAGTCGGTTAATGATCGCAACATCACACTGGACAGAAAACCCGATGTGCAGTCAGGCGATCGTTTGTTGGTGAATTTACCGACAGGAAAATCAGAGGGCCGGACGGTTCAGTCCGTTAATGGTAACGTCGTTACCGTGACGACTGCGTACAGTGAATTACCTGTATCCGGTGCTGGCTGGGCGGTGGACGCCAATGACTTATTCATTCAACAATATCGTGTCGTCGGCATCAAGGACAATAATGATGGCACATTCGAGATTAACGGTCTTTATCACGACCCGGATAAATATGACCGTATCGACACAGGGGCGCGGATTGACGAACGTCCTATCTCCATCATCCCTGCAAGCGTCCAGTCGCCGCCGAAGTCGGTCAAGATTGAGGGCTTTTCTTTTGTTCAGCAAGGTATCTCCACCACTACCGTACTGATCTCATGGGAAAAAGCAGAGGGTGCAGTTGCTTACGTAGGTGAATGGCGCAGGGACAGCGGTAACTGGATTTCCATTCCCCGCTCGTCATCACCGGGATTCGAAATACCGAATGCGTACTCCGGCCGGTATCAGGCTCGCATTAAGGCAATAAACTCATTTGATATCCCCAGCTTATTCGCTTCATCTGAGGAGGTGAATATCACGGGAAAACAGGGTAATCCCCCAGCACCTTTGGCATTCAGAACAACCCCGATTATCTTTGGTATCCAGCTTGACTGGGGTTTTGCGCCACAGACGGACGACACGCTGAAAACCGAGATCCAGTACAGCCCGACTAACGACGGTGAAGGGTTAATGCTGCTGGCGGATATTCCCTACCCGCAACGCACCCATACCCTACAGGGACTGTTAGCCGGGGTGGCGTTCTACTTCCGTGCCCGTCTGGTGGATAAATCCGGCAATCAGTCCCCGTGGACGGAGTTTGTCCGGGGCGAGTCCTCAACGGACACGAACTGGATAGTGGAGGCAACCGGCAACCAGTTCCTCACTGCCGAAGCCGGAAAACGGCTGCAATCCCAGATTGATTATAACTCGGAAGCGGCAATGGAAAATGCCGCGTTGAGTGGCTCCATTGTCCAGCGTCAACTGAAAGAAAATGGTGAGATGCGGACGGAGATACTGGAAGTCAAAACCACACAGTTGACCGACAGGACAGCCTTTGCGGAGAAGATGGAAAAAGTTCAGGCCGAAGTGGGCGAGAATGCGGCGGCGGTGCAGACCAAGGCGACCGCGGTCTTTGATATCGACGGTAACGGTTATGCTATCAAGGATATCGGGGCAGGGGTGAAGTACAAAGGGGAGTTCTATCAGGCTGGCATGGTGATTGGAGCCGAGGTGAAGAACGGTAAGGTCGAAACACATTTCGGCGTCAGGGCGAACCAGTTTACGGTGGTGAATCCGTCCAATGGGAAAATGGAGCCGGTATTTGTGATTAAAAATGGTCAGGTTTTCATTAACAGCCTGTTCGTTGGTGATGCCACGATTACCAGTGCGAAGATTGCCGACACCCTCCAGTCGACCAACTTTGACCCGAACCGGCGAACCGGATTTAGGTTAAATATGCGAACCGGTGAAATGACCAGCTACGGTCAGGGGAACGGCGGTTATTGGGTCGAAACCAATAACCTAAAGCAGCTATTTGATAATAATGGCAGACTGCGGATCAGGATGGGGTTCTGGTAATGGGCATGGGATTAGAGATTTACGATGAAAAAGGCCGGTTAATTATCACCACGAACAATATCATTCCGCGCTTTCTGGGCACCCACGTTATTCCGCTGAAAAAATCCGGCAGCCTGTATTTACCGGGCCTGAGCGAGGGCGGGAATGTCACTGCCCGGTTCTTTTTAAAAATGTACGGAAGGCATCACGGATTACGTGCCTCCATATTAAGTAATGAATTTACCGCGTTCAGTGTATCTGGCAGCACGTTCAGTTATCACGTCGATTATGACGAGTATCGCTGGGAACATGAAGGCCGAGGGGGTGGTCAGACCACTACATGGGCAAAGATGGAAAACTATGTAACAATTTGGGCGATTTAAGATGCTGGGATTAGAATTTTATACCGATAACGGCTTAGTGCAGTTATCCGACAAAACCCCGTCACTGGGATTTTTAAGAAAGGCCGATGCCAATGAAAGTAATATCGGCTGGGATGAACGTTACTACAACTATGCGGAGGTCTACGGCGCAGGTGGGAAGTACTTTTTTGCCCCCATCTCAGAATTACAGGTGCGGGGTAATAACGGGCTGGAGGTCTACAGTGAGCGTGGTGAACTGATGTTTTCATCCGCCATGAAGCTGTTGTCGTTCGTCACCCGTTTTTATGTCGATGTGCCCAACAACAAAAGTCGACCGTTTGTTTACGTGGGGGAGGCCGGGCGGCGCTACGGGTTTATGCCGATAAAATGGCAGTCTCGGCAATATAATAAAAATATTGAGCATATCCCCGGTGAGTTCAATCCCCCTTTTTATGATGAAGAATGGGAATACGATGTTTGGCAGGAATACTTTGAAGGCCGGTACAGTGATGGGCGGATTGAGATAGCTTACTTCTATGATTATTTAGGCCATCGAGTAAGTGGCTCAAATCCCGAAACATGGAGTGGCCCACCGCCCTTAATGGAAGGCTTTATCGTCGATTTAACCATGATAGAAGGTTAACCCTCTCTTTTTTCAGGAACTCCACCATGATTTATACCCAAGGCACAATCTCAACCGTGTCCGGCTCGGCTATTGTCCGCGGCACGGGCACAAAATTTATATCAAATATCAACGGGGTCGCCCCCGGGCAGCTTATGTTAATCCAGTCCGGCAACAGCAATTTACTGCACATGATTCAGGCGGTGAACTCCGATACCGAGCTGGTGCTGGCCGATAATGCCAGTGTTACCCTTAATAACGCAAAATACCAGATTCAGACCACCGTCCCGGATTCCATTTCCGATGGGGTGAGACATATGGTGGCGATTAACGGCAACATCACCCAGTTCCTCCAGAACATGGACAAATGGATGTCACAGAATGGCACGGTGGCGGTGACATTGCCGAATGGTCAGACCGTGTCATTGCAATCAATACGGGCATTGCAGGCGGCGATGGAGGGGAAACTGGATAAGAGTCGAAATGGGGCGGATATTCCGAACAAATCAGAGTTTGTGCGGAATATAGGGTTGGAAGGTGCAGCTATCCAGAATCAACCTGCGTCGTTTGACGGGGTGGTGGTCAAA
>NZ_JBBMXH010000115.1:0-12368 GCF_037996725.1 Xenorhabdus entomophaga | reverse complement strand
GCCGAGATCGATACCAATAAGGGTGACGTTTTGCATGATGGACTCTCCAGAAAAAATACTCTATAAAGAGTATGGTTCACAAGGTGGGGAAGACCATCTCATTAACTCCCGTAGCCTGAAAGGGAGTGCATGCCATGCGGTACATCTGCGCACTTTTGGAAGCAGATATCATCAGACCCATAACCCACGATCTGACGATGAAAGTTTCCCGGTGTTATTCACCACCGGCTACCTACATAACAGAGCAGAACATTTCCTGCCTCACGCTGAACGATACCGTTTTAACCGGTACAACGTTCACCCACGTTTTGTATTTATCACGATAAACGTCCCGGATCTTGTGCGGCGTCACTTGCGTTAACGCGCAGCGATGACCAAGTGACGTCGCCGGGCGTCAGCGTCCAGAGCGCATTCGGTCTGCCTTTACGACCGATTTGAACCCTGAATTACTCAGTGAAACCATTCAAAACAGACTATTAACAGACATTTTGTTTGATTTACGAACAAATTCCAGATCTGGTTTTCAACCCACCGCCTTAAAACAGGCTGATACAGTAAAAAAAGGAGATATGACATACGTCAAGATAATGAGGCGTTCATCCTGAGCTGATCAGGCAATGAACGGGGAGCCTTCCATCGCTGTGCTCAGCACGTCGCGAGCTCCTGCAATAACTCAACACAACCTCACTCTGCTACACATTATCTGACGCATCACGGAACGGTGAACCTGAACCGACACGCAGAGACTTGTTTAAAAAATGAATAAAAACAGAGAAAAAGTGACAGGAGAGGCGTGAATGGCGCAGAAATCGGCACGTTCAAAAATTGAGTTGTTCAGGAAAGAATTTATTACCCATGCCCGACAAGCGGGTGGGAGCTTTGCCACGGTGGCCGATCGTGAACGGATTGCCCGGCAGTTTCTTAACTTTCTCAAGGAGAAAGGCATTAAGCTCCGGCAGATGGACAGCCTTAAAGTCAAATATATTGAACGCTATATTGCCGAGCGAAAGGCCAACTCTATCAGCCACCGGACTCTGCAAAATGAAATGTCCGTGCTGAGAAGCGTTTTAGCGCAGGCCGGAAAGCATAAGCTGGCTGATCCCGGTAATGCCCGTTTGAGCAACCGGGCACTCGGTATTGTTGCCATAAACCGAAAAGGAACTAAAACGGCGTTGGCACCGGCTGCGTTCCGTGAAATATTTCAGCAGGTCGAACAAAAAGACCGGCGCGTGGCGGCGGTGATGCAACTGGCGTATGTTCTGGGGTTGCGCACCAAAGAAGCGGTGGAGGCCTATAAGTCGTTAGCCACCTGGAAAAAAGCACTGGAGAATGGGCAGACCTCTGTGCGGGTGATATTTGGTACCAAAGGTGGACGGCCTCGGCAAACGACCATATTGGATCAGGCAGCGCTGCAACATGCCATTGCTTATGCCGAGCGAGAGCAGGCAGAGCGTGGTGGAAAACTGATTGATAAACCGACGATCACGCAGGCCATAGACCGTTACCGCTATATTGTCAGAAGCTCAGGACTGGCGGGTAAGAATGCCCCGCACAGTATGCGCTACCATTTTGCCCAGCAATCCGGTGAATATTACACCGCGCAGGGATTCAGTGAGCGGGAAGCGCTGGCATTGGCATCAATGGATTTGGGGCACGGTGATGGACGCGGGCGCTATATCCGGCAGGTGTATTACCAGAAAGGTGAGGAGGAATAACACTATTTTCCCTGATAAAAGATAATCATCTGGATTAATCGCTACCCTACCTGACTGTCAGCTATGAGCGAAGTATATACATTCACACCCTGAGAATTACACTGTTAGGTGATTCAGGGTATGCGCTTATTGGTTACGAATACTGAGCGAGTGACTCTTGACAACGTGTTTTCTTTCCAATAAGTTAGGATAAAGGTTAGCGCGACCTGGCAGCTCACGGCTAAAGCGGAATGCAGCGCAGACTTATCAAATCTTTTTTGGTTAAGTGTCTTCAATTCTTATGGTTCGTGAGCACATAAGAAATCTGAGGGACTTAATCAATGAAACGACTTCCTACCCGTGCTGAAGCAAAAGCACACGCAAAATATCTTTCCAAAACGTTAAACATCTGTCTGAGCTATGCGCAGGACGCCGTTGCGTTGCGATATAACTGCAACGACTGGTTAGAACTGAGTACTGTTTTTGGCCAACTAACTGACAGATATATTTCTTTCTATGGTCTTACCAGCGCCGCGGACAAGCTTGCCTTTAGCAATCTGCTTTCCTCCTGTATATCGGAACTGAGAACACACTTACATACTGACCTACACGTTCAGGAGAGTCTTATGCGGAAGACGACTGAGGGACAGTGGACGCGGATATCGGAGGATATTATGTCCGCGGTTACGTATGAACTCTCTGAAAATGCTCCCTGTTCTGTAGAGGATATGGTCAGAATACTGGAATTTCACGATGACAGTATCAGCAGGGTACTTACCCACTTCAACCGGCAAGGCGCTTTAAAAATGGCGGTCAACCCTTGGTTGGAACCGTGGGTGTTTGGGCTGAGGTTTTATGCTTACTATCATTTTCAGGATAAATTCGTAACGATCACCAGCCGGGAATGGGACCTTGATATTCACGATGCATACATTATCCCTCCACATGATCGAGTTTTCACACGACCATGGTTTCAGCACTATATGGCCGGGTATCTCTCTCATCTTACGAAGCAATTCATGGCTCTTGGTTATGATGGTGTAATTAAGATTTGCCGCGTTAATAATTATAGAGCACTGGATTTCCAAAAGGGAATACCAGAACCACACCAGCGTACCGGTATTTACTGCTTATATACTGCCTTGCTGGCCTGTGGTGGTGAGGGGAAATGGTCTGTTAGTAAAGACGGGCACAAATATGATTTCGGTATTGAAGTTCCTTTTGAGTCTTTAGCGTAATTTATTACAGGGAAAGTAAAATATGAACAGAGCAGGGAAAATTGCATTTTCATGGCTAACTCGCCAGACTGATGTCGTAAAGATAAGCTTTATTGCACAAGCGATGGGCAGCGCCGAATATCAGAGTTTCGCTAAAAAATACAAGCCGGAGAGTATTGATAACCTGCCTTTCAACTTCATTAAATCGTACACTCCCCAGCAGTTGGAGGCAAATACGATAAAGGGGAAAAGAAGCCTCTATACCGATAAGCAGGCTGATAAAGATAAGCTTAAATTAATGGCGGTATGAATGCCTACGGGCCTGTTTGCCCCTTCCCGCAACGGTTCTTATGTGCCGTTGGGCAGAGAATTTGAATGTACCACACTGATGCACCCGTTTATACTAAAAAAGCAGGAGGCAATCCTGGAGAAGGCATGGAGTGAGGCCATCCCTTGGCTCAGATCTCCTGATGTTGGAAATACAAATACATTTACTTATCCCTGGCTGGATTATGACCCTCATCTGAAGGGGGGATCGGATGTGTACTTTGTCCTGGATGTTGAAAATGAAAGAGTGAAAATCGGTGTTTCCAATAACATCAGTCAACGTGTTAATACTCTGAAACGACAATACGGAGCTAAGAAACTGATTTTTATCTCTATTATCCCCAGTGGGGGAGTGAAAGCAGAATCTGCCTTACACCGCTTCTTCAGCCCACTCAGAATAGAAAAGAAAGGCCTCGGCAGAGAATGGTTTTCTTATACTGATGAACTGAGCGACTTTGTAAATTCCCTTAATAAATATGCAATCAGGAGCAAATGTCTGAAAGCATACGGGATTATTTGAATCAACTCTAAAAGTCGGATCTATCATTGAGAAGCGAGTAAAACCCAAAAAAGCAGAAATTAAATCTCGCTTCTCCTCGAAATCGTTACATTAATCAACCTTGGTTGGCAGATTCAGTCGAGTGGCAGTTCCAGACAGCACGTTGTTAGCAGGAAGGATCTTGGTCGGTTATGAGCAAAGAGCGGGCGTTAACGCCACATTCTGGCTCGAGCTACTATTCTCGATTATAGAATTCACTCAGGATACTTTCAGACAAGCCTTGTAATGAGGACAGTCAGTGTTTATTGATGTAAGTTAACTCCTAATGACAGATGGTTCTGCTTACTAAGAATAAATTACGGATCGTCGACGGGTTTTGTAGCTATAACAAATCGCTTTCAAAAGGAATGGGTATGAACAGAAAACAATTTATTCAAGGGCATGGTGCTACTTGCCGTAATTGGACATGGAGTTGGTCATTTGTTAATCATGAAAAAAGAATGGTGATATTTGGTGCTTGGGATGTAGAGAGTGAACAAGAGCGAGCTGTTATCCTTCGCGAACGTTGGGAGTATAACTCTAAGCACAAAAAACAACCGGGATACACACAAGCAATTGAACACATTAGACTGGTGAATGAAGGCTACGAGCTTTACACATTCAACATGATGTTTGCAGAACATCCTGATGATCCAGAAGTAGCTGTGATCAAAGATTTCGAACATAAGTTGAACAGACGCTACCTCAGAAAAGAGGGTGTTATCTGGTATGCAGATTTCTTACCTAACTCATACCCTGATGAAATCCCGTCACCAGAGAACTATATAGAAGGTGCAAAAAAACAGGTAACTGTAAACGCTTACGAGAGAGAACCGAAGGCAAGACAAGCATGTCTCGACTATCACGGTACAGCATGTAAGTGCTGTGGTTTCGACTTTGAGATAGTTTACGGTGAACATGGCAAGGGCTTCATCCACGTACACCACATCAAGCCACTTCACACAGTAGGTGAGAATTATGAAGTAGATCCAGTCACTGACATGATCCCATTATGTCCAAATTGCCATGCGATGGTCCATCGTGGGAGTAAGGTACTACTAGTTGCAGAGTTAAAAAATAAGATGATGAACAATAAAAATCATGGATAGCCATGACCTTCTCCCCATGTATTGACGTTCTTTGGTGTTTTTACGACCGCTTATGACATGTCCGACTCCCAGGATTAGAAGGAACGGTGCAGCTATGAGCGAGAAGCAGACTGATCCGCTTATATGAGGAGTTCGGTTTTGATCCGTTTGATGTTGGCTCGCTATTTGAAAGCTGGAAGTTTGAAAGGGTACGTCCTGCTTACTGTGTACGTATGAATAAGACGGAGATAGAAGAAAACATTGAAAATACAATGCATTAATATCTATCCAGATAATCATTGTTTGTTAATCTTTCACCACAGTTTGATACAGAAATGATTCAGCCAGACATGGCTGAATCGAAGTGGATTTGCTCCTATATTGACATACACTTTTTATCATTTAACCCATTATTGGTTCGACGCAGCAGGCATTCCCATGACGTCGTGGAACGAACACTTGCTGAAGCCATGACGCTGGCTGACAGAATGGTATTTTCTACACTGACTGCACCCTTAGAGTTGCAGCATAAAACGGTGCTGGATAGTCTGCTGTCATCCGGTGATGAACAACTGTCCCGCCTCAAATGGTTGCTACAACCTCCAAGTAAAATTAACGGTAAATCCTTAGTAATTAAGAGTCACCTAGTTTTGACAGAATATGTGATATTTCCTCACGTCCGTTCAGATTGTATTAGTTGATTCAATCGCTGAATAGCTGTGTTTAGTGTTGAACGGGAGCACGCAAAGTTGATTCTGGCAAATCCAGCATAATCTGTACCAAATTTTATGCCATCATCCAACCATAAATGAGCACGGTTAAGTAGTTCATATTGCAAATTCTCTGGTGCAATGCCACTATTTCTGAAATCTATCCAACCAAGATAAAGAGCATCCGCATCAAAAAGCTTAACTTTAGAAAATTTACCAAAACATTGTTGTAATAGTATTCGATTGTCACGTAAATATATCAATAATTCAGCCAACCATGATGCACCATAACGATATGCAGCTTCACAGGCGACGAGTCCTAACATATTAGGAATATGTAATGAATAACACGTATAAGTCTGTTTTAGTTTTTTGCGTATTTTTTTATTGGCAATAAACAAATTAGAAGTCTGTAATCCTGCCATATTGAATGTCTTGCTAGGAGACGTACAAGTAATACAGATATCAGCAAATTCATCACAGATGTTGGCAAAAGGCAGATAACGCTTATCTGTAGAAAGGATCAAGTCTTGATGTATTTCATCAGAGATGACCATTATTCCATGCCGCAAACAAATTTCCCCCATTGCGGTTAATTCTTCTTTACTCCATACATACCCAGTCGGATTATGCGGATTACATAAAAAAAACAGTTTCGTATTGGGGGTGATGGCTGCCTCAAATACATCGAGATCCAAGGTATATCCCAATTCTTTTTCAACTAGCGGTGCTGTTACTACCTGCCTTCCATTCAATAAAGCACACTGATAAAAGGGACTGTAAATCGGTGGTTGAATTAAAATTTCATCTCCCAATTGTGTAAAGGTTTGGATAATTAAACTCAGGCTGTTCACAACTCCTGGGCTCTGTACTATCCACTCTTCTTTTACTGGCCAGCGATGGTGCTGCCATTGCCATTGAGTAATAGCCTCAAAAAGCCTGTTACTTGCCTTACTATAGCCAAAAATGCCTTGTTTTATAGAATCATGGAGAGCTTTCCGTATTTCAATAGGACATTGAAAATCCATATCAGCAATCCATAGCGGGAGAGGTGCTTCATCTGTACTGGATGGTAAATAAGGTGAAGGGTATTCCCATTTGAGTAAATTAGATTTGGAAAAATCAATAACACTATCGAAATCGTAAGTCATATAAAATTCCGTTATTATATAAATTTAAGATAAAACCCTTTAAAATAATCAAAAAATATCATTTCTTGCTCTGAATTTATTAATCCCATATATATATATCACCATCAAAATTGCAAAGGATAATAGGAAATATGCCGTTATCATTGATAACCAATCACTACGCCAATGTCTCATAACCATCCAGGAAATTAGTGATGAAAATGACATTTGTATTGTTGCGACTAATGCAGAAGCTCGTCCTGCTAAATGACTAAATGGAGATAAAGCAATAGTTGTTCCGGTACCAAGCAATATGGAAAATCCAAAACTTCCCAATGTTGCTGAAATAAGATATGACCAAACTGATATTTTAAATAGATAGATAGTAAAAATAAACCCAATCATTGCCAATAATAATAACAATGCACCAGCATACAATAGAGCGATATCTTTTCCTCGCCCTAATAATCGAGCAGTTAATAAGCTACCGGCAGTGATGGAAACTGCATTAATAGCAAAATAATAACCAAATTGGTCAACTGGAATATGCAGTGTTTCAATAAGTACTACAGGGGAACTTGAAAAGAAAATTAATTGAGTGGCAAATCCGAAACTACTCGTCAAGCATCCAAGTAAAAATTTAGGGTGACGTAATACATCTAAATATCCTGAAAATACTTTTGTCAGCAAAATGGACGTATTTCTATGTCTTCTCGGTAATGGTTTCCATAAGGCAATAAAACAGCATAATAATACAAAGCCTCCTAAGACATAAAAGCTAGATCGCCAGCCATAATGTACAGCTAGTTTTCCCCCTATTATTGGAGCCAGTATAGGTACTAGACTGATCACTCCATTAAGCATACTAAATACTTTTCCTACTTCTGCCCCCTGAAAGCGAAGAGGAACACTAGCGAAAATAGCAACGGATATTGCCCCTGCACCACATCCCTGAATCAGTCGTAATACTATGAGTAAAGGGAGATTATGAATAAAATACACACTAATATCTCCCAACACATAAAAAACCCCTCCACATAGCAGCACACGTTGAGAGCCTACTTGATCAACCATCGGCCCGAAAAACAACTGACTCAAGCTCAAACACAGTATAAAGCCACTAATCAACCATTGAGTTGTCTCAGGTAAACTACCTAATTCACGAGATATCATCGGCATACTAGGCAGGCAGATATCCAGTCCTAAAGGGGCTGCAATTACCAACGGAATCAACCAAGCTAACTGTATTACAATATTGTTTTTCATTATCATCAATAAGTCAGCTCTTTTGTTTTAGGAGCATTTTGTTTAATGTGAAAAGAACGGTTAATCAGAGGATTTAACCGATGATATTGATGGGATATAGACTGATAAATTGCTGATGTTAATGTAGCTCCTATTTCATGTTTACTAAAATCAGAAACCATATTTGATGCAGAAATTTCTCCCCTTATCCCTGAGATGAATTCATAAAACGCTTTGGCTTTCGCTTTTCCTTTTATCCCTTTCCGGCCACCTTCCATTGCGATGATGTCATCAATATTGATAACTTCAATATGCTTGCCTCCAAGCATTTTATGATTGCGAAAAATATAGATTTCTAGGTGTTCTTTCGTCCCTATACGATAGTCTTCAACTGGGGGCTCATCTGACTTATATGAGTGAAAGTGAATTGATTGAAATGGGCCTTGCTGAAAAATATGAGACTCATGAGCAACCCGCCCATTACCTTTATAAAGATCCCGACCAGTGGCTGTTACCCAATTTCGCTGTGAATAACCATTGTGACACAAATTTATAGAAGCAGTAGTAATCGTTTTATCACCATGTTTAAAGGAAACATTACTGCAACAATCAATTTCACCAAAAGCGCCCAAAAGAGAATCTAATTGACTTTCATTATAGCGATTAACTTTATCAAAAGTATGCTGGCCAAATAATTTTCGGTAATCATTTAAACTAAACTGACTCAGAACATCCTTAGGGCGGACTGCTGTCGCAAAAACGTCAATATTGTCGTATTGCTTTTCTTCACTAATAGCCGATTCTAATACAAATGGAATGATATCAAAATAATGATAGCCACTATGTGAACATTTCCCATAACCTTGATTATAAGGGTGATAATGTTGCTCTATAATTTCCGTTGGCATACGCCATTGTCCATCAGAATGAAAGGTTTGTACATTTGTGACTGGACAATTTGTCATAATAAAACATTCGGAAAGATGTTTTTTTATAATATTAAATGATGTTTGATATCTACGTTGAGCCATTAAAGAAAAAACTTGAGATGGATTTTCACATTGTTTTTTCTGATACAGTGAATTAAGAAGATAATAATCTTCATGAATTTTTATTGATTTATCAATGGAGGTTGAGATATTTTCATAAGAAGATATTGGTTTATCCATCAAAATAGACAAACCAGCTCTCAGAGCCCATTTTGCATATTTAACATGAGCGAGAGGTTCAGTTGCAATAATAACACCATTGATAGCGTGTTTTTTTACAACTTCGTTTAATACCATTTGAATGTCTAGGTTTAGTTCATCTTGATTATTACTAATATCATTTAAATAAGTCACCTCTGGCTGCAATATTTTCCCAGATAAATATAATTCAATATTTTCCTTTTCTGATAACAAATCCACGACTGCACATAAGTTTAACTCAGGATTATATATTGCATCTTCTAGTAATGGATAATATATTCTTTTGCTATGCGGACCAAAGCCAATCAATAATAGATTGACAGTATAATTATTAGCTAACATAAATAACTCATTTAGATATTTTGATTAAATAATGTGTTTTTTTCTAATCGATAATTACCGATGAATAGTGCATCCATGCCTATTGATTGTCTAAAACAATTAATAGCATCAACTGGAGATTCTACAATAGGCATTCCTGCTAAATTGAAACTGGTATTGAGTACTACTGGTATACCAGTTATTTTATCCAATTCTTTAATCAGGTTATAAAACTTTTTATTCGAAGTAGCAGATACAGTTTGTAATCTTGCTGTTCCATCTACATGGATACAAGCAGGTATATCAAATCTTGCTTGTGCTTTAACAGGAGCCACTTTCATCATATAAGGCACAGGAGACAACATATTGAAATAAATATCAGCCTTTTCTTCTAACACTACAGGAGCATAGGGTCTGAACCATTCACGCAGTTTTATCTGACTATTGAGTATTTCTTTTGTCCAACTGTTAGATGGAGAAGCAAGGATACTACGATTACCTAAAGCTCTGGGTCCATATTCACTGCGATCTTGAAACCAGCCTATTATTTTACCATCAGCAATCATCCGTGCAGCTTGATATTCAGGATCATTTACTTGCCGAATGATAAATTCATTTTCGTATGAAAAAACGATTTCCGAAATTTCATCTTCTGCATAAACAGGGCCTAAGTAAGGTGAAGAATTAAGTTTTGGTATTTTTTTATTTTTTTTCCAAAAATATTCCGCTGCAGCTCCAAGAGCTAATCCAGCATCACCAGGTGAAGGAGGAACATAAACATTGATATTTAATTCTTCCTCTAATTTACGGTTCATCACAGAATTCATTGCCACACCGCCAGTAACACATACTGTATCGATATGATATTTATCTACCAATCCTTTTACTCGACGAATAATTGATTCTTGTAATTGATCTTGAGCCCATGCTGCGAGGTGCATATCAAAGGGACGAATAATGCCGGTTTTGTGACGCCTTTCAGGGATATTAATTCCCTGTTTCTTGAACCAGTTTTGAATATCTTTCGTACAATCGGATACATAGTTTTCATCTTTCAATTCAGACACGACACCAAATTCTGTCTCAGTAAATGCCGGATAACATGAAAAGACGGTAGGATCTCCAAATGAAGCCAGTCCCATCGTTTTTCCTGACTCACGATAGCTGTCAAATCCCAGATAACAAGTAACATCACCATAAAACCGACCATATCCCTGATCACAAGGTTGTGTATTGTCCCGAGCAAGTAATTTTAAGTCATTATTCTCATACAAATAATAACTGACCTGCTCAGCAGAGTTATTTTCCAAAACTTCCGTATCAGATATTTCACCAATGATATTGCCTGTATGATCGGCGACAACAACCAATGCACGCTTAACATCATTTTGGGAGACAGCGCTCAGAGCATGAGCTACGTGATGAGATTTCACAATATGAATATTGTCGAATCCGGGAAATAAACCATCAAGGTAATTTTTAAGACTATCTTCCATCGTATCAGAGGAAGTCATTGGTTGTCCAAAACTGACGACAGAAATTGCGGAGAGATCATCCAATGTCAGTTTGTTTCTGTATAAAATTTCTTTTACTGCACAAATTACTTGTCCATCATACTTTTTCTTTGAAACTCTTTCTTCTGCAATCGCCATAATAATCTGGTTTCTATCGGCTAATACGACATTTCCATCATAAGTCACCGACCCATCAGCCAATATAGGTATATTAATTGCTAATACTATTTCTTTCATGTTGATTTCTCTATTGTAACTATTTTAATGTTTTTTTACTCTTAATAAAAACATTAATGGAATCGATGGCGTATCTTTTGCAAAACACCACCATCCTTCTTCATTTTTAAATAACTGTGAGAATGCTTTGTAGAAACCTTTCTCAAACTCTTTAAATTTCATTAATTGCATATTTTCGTTTAGTAGGCTTGTTATTATCTCAGATAGGCTATGAAAATAAACGTATTGTTCTTGATTTTTTAATAAAACATCTCTATTTGCGTAAGAATATTTGTAATTAGCCTTAATTGGATCTCCTGATATATAATGAGAGGAAATAACTGAGTTGTTAAGCGATGTATTATCCTGACTAGGATTGCTTAGCATACGGGCAAAAGGATGCTCATCAATAATAATAAATTCACCGCCAGATTTTAAGTGTGAGGATATTGTTTTGGCCCATAAATTTAAATGCTGAAGCCAGACGATAATTCCATAAGATGTAAAAACAAGATCAAATTCACCTAAGTTAAGAGAAAATAAATCATAAACGTTAGCACAATAAAAATTTGTTTTTAAACCAAATTTTCTTTTAATGTATTTTGCAGTATCAATGGCTACAGAAGAATAATCAATTGCAGTTACCTTTGCACCTAGCATTTCAAGAGCAAAACTATCCAATCCAATATGGCATTGTAAATGAAGGACTTTTTTTCCGTTAAACTTCCTAATTCAGATATCTCAATGTTTCTTAATTGATATTTTAGTGGGTCGTAACTATCAATATTATAATCAGATTTATCAAAATGAATTTCAGCCAATTCATTCCAAAATTGGATGTTTTTATCATCATAAAAATTTCTAGACATAAAATTTTATTTTACTCTTGTAAAATACCCCAATTCTTTATCGTGGGCTGCATAATACATGTAATATATTTAATATTTATTCAACAAGAATAATTCTGGTTCTGTCGCATTAACGGAACATCAGGTAAATTCCTCGTTTTTTGCGCGAGTCCCAAACGATGTCCCTGATCCGAAATGCATTTAAGCGCTTACATTATCCGTAACCATTCACCAGCCCTGTATTGACTAGCAGGAAAGCAGATTAAAGACATCCGGATAGGGCTGTTTTCGGGTCACCGCTGTCGCGATTTCACTGAGTACATCCAGTGC
>NZ_JBBMXH010000114.1:0-12780 GCF_037996725.1 Xenorhabdus entomophaga | reverse complement strand
TTTTACGGAGCTCCCCAAACGCCATCCCAACGATCCTCTGCACGATCTGCTCCCGTGGAACGTGAATATGGGCGACATCATGTAAATACACTGCTTAATTGGCCGCTTACGGCCCAGTGAAAGCGAAGCTGTAAAATACGACATTTTTCATTTTCAGTTATCGTGAGCCGGATGAAATGGATTGCAAGCCGGAAAAGATAATTGCAAGCTCATTCGCAGTTAACGTGAGTCTGCGGTGATTTTCATTTGCAATTAATGTGAGCCGAAAAACCGGATAAATGCGAGTTCGGCTGTTTTCGATTGCAAGTCCTTACATTTACTGTTCCATTGCTCCCGAAACCCCAATTACCGAATGGAAGAAGCCATCACTGAAGGTTTTCTACTCAGAAGAAAATTTTTCAGTGACGGCTTAAAACAGAAGCTGGGTTAGCTAACTTAACTCTTTTAGTTTTTGTTGAAAGGCATTGTAACTGGTTGGAGAAAAACGGACAACCAGAAACAACATCAATAAACTAGCTAATATCATTAACATCCAGATATACGTCAAATCTCCAAAAATATCACGAAGGCTCCCAGCCGTTAACGGTACTAAGCTAGCAATAACAAAACCACCTCCTTGGACAAATGCTGTAAAATTTCCAGCCATAGTTGGATCTTTTAAATGATCCATTGCAACAATAATAGATAATGGGAATAGAATTCCAATACCAACTCCTAACAAAGATACAGCAAAATATGGAGCAGATAATGGAGCAATTATTAACATTAGAAAACCCATTGCAACCAAAATCAATGATACTATCAGCAAGCTGCGTCTGTCAGGAAAACGACTAATAATAATAGATAACAACAGGGCTGTTAATGATTCAACTATAGTTAGCACCGACAAAAGTAATCCTGCTGTACCTTTAGTCAATCCCAACCCAATATAGAATGGAGAAATCCACGCCATAACTAACATGAAAGCTCCAGTTCCGATACCAAAAAATAATAATAATGACCAGCAACGTTTAATGCGCCAAAATGGTACTCTGTTCTTGGTTGTTTGTTCTCTGCTAGGCTTTTCGTACAAGCTGTTTTGTGAAGCTAGCAACCAAAATACTGTTGCAACAATGGCCGGTAATGACCAACTAGCCAGAGTGAACAACCAGCCTATCTGATCTTCTAGCCATGAAGCAGAACCAGATCCAATAGCAGCACCTACAACAATCCCCGTAGAATAGATAGCAATTACACTACTAGTCGCCGTGCCAAAATTCCTCTTGATAAAACCTGGTAACAGCGCCTGAATTATCGCAATCCCTAATCCTACTAACACTGTACTAATAAATAAACCAAAATGATTTTCCGACCACAGGCGAATAAAACAAGATAAGGTTATTATTATTCCTCCTATAGCAATACCACCACGTTCCCCTAGAATGTTGCGAATAGATTGAGCATAAATTGCTCCAAACCCCATCATTAGCACTGGAATTGTAGTTAATAAGCTGATACCCACTGATTGAATTTGAGCAAATTGACTGATTGACTGAACCAATGGACCAATAACAGCGATAGCTGGACGGAGATTCAGTGATAAAAGTAAAATTGCTAATAATAAGAAAGAAATTGAATATTTTTTTGAACTACTCATGAAAGCATCCTAATAATAAAATCATAAAACCACCTTGTTTAATCAAGATAATTAAATTATATTTTTCTATAAAACTTAAGGTTATCAATCATATTTATATTCCGGTTTTTTTATAAGAGAATTAATTCTTGGAAGAATTATTGGATTATAAACTTCATCCTTCCAGTTTTCAGGTTTGATCATTTTTATATCAATAGACACGGCGCTAATAT
Organism: Xenorhabdus entomophaga; assembly: GCF_037996725.1. Lineage (NCBI taxonomy): Bacteria > Pseudomonadati > Pseudomonadota > Gammaproteobacteria > Enterobacterales > Morganellaceae > Xenorhabdus > Xenorhabdus entomophaga. Next base: position 10,932 of record NZ_JBBMXH010000114.1, on the reverse strand, counting down.
TACACCCTAATTCTTCATTTAAAATTTTAGAAATTTTATTTTGAATATTATCTATTTTCTTATAATCCAAATCAGAGTTAAAACAACTAATAACAACATGCGGCATAATAACTTTCCTATGAATCATTAAATGTGAAATTAACATTCTACTAAGATAGAATGAATTTACTGATAAAGGATGAGAGAGAGAACTCGACCCATCCTTATTATAATAATTAACTACATTAATTCAATAATATATTTAATTTCATTATTTCGTCTATACCATTTTGTTTAAGAACAGTATAATGCCCACTATTTATATCGTAATAGGATATATCTAATCCTATTTTTTCACCTCCTTCAATAAATGATTTGCTGTCACCTTTTGCTCTGATGACTTTTATAGGGAAAAATACTTTTCTTTCGTCAAGAGAGATAACATATTCAGGTGAATAGGTAACAGATACTACATCAATAATTGAGTTAATTAATGAATCGTCTATTTCAGAGAAATTTAACTTTATAAAATCAATAAAATTAGTTTTATTTTTTACATTTTTTATGCATTCCTTACTAAGATTTTCATTAATTTCATGAGAAAATACAGATAACAAAATTGTCAAAAAAGCGGGGTTAGAAAATAATATATTTTCATCCTTGCTAATTGGCTCTTCATAATTCAATTTTGGTGATCCAGGAGCAAGTAAAGTCACATGATTAACAACTTCACCCATTTGGCTAAGCTGGTAAGCAACTTCATAGGCTACTCGCGAACCAAATGAATACCCACATAAATTATATGGTCCTGTTGGTTGAATCGTTTTAATCAAACGAATATCTTCCTTAGCCATAGATTCAATACTTTCAAATGCAATTTCACCAACATTAATACCAATAGACTGAATCCCATAAAAATTTCCGTTACTTACTATTGATTCAGCAAGCATGCGAAGATTCATAGGATAGCCACCAAGTCCGGGCCAACAGAAAACATTTGTCCCTTTTCCATTATTTGAAAGCTGGATGGCTCTATTATTTGGAGTAGCAACCGCACCATGACCAACTGTTACTGCTAATTTTTCAATTGTAGGGGATTCAAAAATTACTTGAACAGGAAGAGATACAGAAAACACATTGTTTATTTTCTTAGCAATAGATACTGCTTGTATAGAGTTACCCCCTATCGCAAAAAAATCATCTTCAATAGATATTTCCTCTAATCCCAAGATATTCGTCCATATTTTTAAAATATTTCTTTCAAGTGTCGTTTTTGGTGGAATTATTTTCCGTTCTACATTCTCAAAATTAAACTCTTCTGAACGTTTCAAAGCTTCAATATTAACTTTACCAGATGCACTATGTGGCATTTTATTTACAATAAAAATTTTACTTGGAACCATATAATCAGGTAGAGTGTTTAATAAATCCTCCCTAATTAACTCAGCTGGTCCTTTCATGTGAACAGCATCTTCAGCCATTCCTATATGGAAGCTTTGTTCTTCGCTTATCTTACCAAAAAGACAAAAGTAACTTGGGCCTGATTTTCTATTGCTATTAGAAATAATAGCATTAATTCTTATAGCTGAAGCAAGATCATTTCCGGATTTTGAGCTGTAACCTGAAGACATGGTACCAATCCCAATCCTATTCATTTGTAATCTTTGTAGACTTCTTCCTAAATCTATATAATTTCTCCATGTATCTAGAGAATTACTAACGAATGTAATCCCACCACTTGATCTTTGATAAACTTGTTGATTTATTGCAATAACATGTCTCTTTTCTACTACGAAATTAGAAATTTTCTCCAATTCACCTTTTTTATAAAAATAAGTACCATCTTTAAGGTTATTAATTTTTCCTTGATGAGATTGAATATAAACATCAACATCAACATCCTCTATTTGTTCTGCGAATGGTACAATTTCATAAGAACCTAAATATACATGCTCTTCTGGTAAATCCAGAGTTTCAGTAATTGAAGATGAATAATAACCTTTTCCAATTCCAAATCCATATTCAGGTAATATATAATCAAACATTCCAATAATATGGCCAGACTCCATTTCTAGTACTTCTTTAATATTATTTTTATATACATTTCTGATGGCAGGCATTTTACCAATGAAATGTAACTTCAATTTTGAATTATAACTGGATGGTGTGATTTTAGAAATTAAAAATAACTTATGTTTCAATGGATGATAATAGTAATAACCTGAAGTTATATCACATATATTACATATCTCAATATACACTTGTGTAGCATACAAAGCACCTGGAGATGCATAACCAAATTTTGGTAATAACCTTTCCTCACTCTTGAATTGACCTAAATATCTTAATATTTCACCAAATGTTTTTGTGTCAAGTTTTTCCAATTTTTTCGATATATTTGAAGATGGTTTCATTTTTAATAATTGTTTTATGTCATCATAGGTTGTATTACCACCATTAAAGAATCTATACGTTTTACGAGCAAAGACAATATCTCTTTGTTTTTTCGTTTCACTGCTACCTTCGAGGTTAACGCATACTTTACCAGACAACTCATCATCATTTTTGAAACCATTCCCAGACAATTGGGCTTTAATTTGTATCCTAGTTGATTTTGTTTGATGATGTGATTCAGCATTGTTTTGATCCATCAGAAGAGCTTCATTTGGATTAAGTTCAATACATCCTACTAACAAAGGCTGTCCAGAATGGGAGTTTTCTTTTACAAAAACAGCCGCAGAACTAACCCAATCGTGATTTTCAATCGCTAATCTAATTTCATCAAGTTCTATTCTATATCCTCTGAATTTTATTTGATTATCAACTCTACCAACAAAATGGATAGTACCATTGATATCTTTTTTCACTAGATCACCTGTACGGTATAATCTAACTATATCACCGTTACCATAAAGATCTATCAAAGGAAATTTTTCCTGTGTTTGTTCTGGGTTATAAAGATAACCATTAGCTAGCTGATGACCACTTATGTATAATTCCCCTATTTCACCTTGGGGTAACCTTACTAAATTTTGGTCTAAAATATGGCATTCTAATCCATTGACAGGTAAACCAATCGGAGCTACTTCCCATTCTCCTTTAATACTTTCACTATCAATTTTATAATGAGTTGAGTTTATCGTACATTCTGTAGGCCCATATAAATTAACTAAGTTAACTTTTGGCATGGTTTCAAGTATTTTTTTGGCTAATTTCTTAGAAAGTCCTTCACCTCCACTAAATATATTAATAATGGAGTGACAATCAGAAAATTGTGGAAGCTCAATTAATGCTTGAAGCAAAGTAGGTACTCCTTGAAGAGTAGTTACTTTATGTTGAATAATTTGTTGGATCAGCCCTTCAGGATCACGGTAGATACCAAGAGTTCCCATAACTACTTTTGCTCCACAGCATATACCTAATAATTCCCATTGTGCCGCATCAAAACTCACTGGTGTTTTTTGGATAATACTTAATCCTTTTTCAAGATAGCCTTCACTTTTAATCCAGTTTAATTGACTGACTATAGCCTTATGAGAAATAGCTACACCTTTTGGTTTACCTGTTGTTCCTGAAGTGTAAATAACGTAAGCAATATCACTACCTGCTTGCTCTGATAATACAGTAGTTATTTTTTTCGTATCTGTAGCAGAGGAATAACTTATTTTATCGATATTTACAATTTTAGTACCTGGTAATAATAGTTTCTCTAGTTTACTAATGGTGGTGTTATTGGTTAAGACAATGGAGACATTAGCATCTTTTAACATGTATTCTAACCGATCTTGCGGATAGTCTGTTGCTAAAGGTAAATAAGATGCGCCTGAGAACAAAATCCCCCACATTCCTATAGCTAAGTCAGCAGATGAATCTATAAAAAGACCTATACAATCATTATAGCTGGCACCATTTTTCCTCAATTCTGTGGCGATAACGTTTGCGTGAAGAATGGTTTCTTCATATGTATACTGAGCTATATTGTCAGAAATAGCTATTTCATGAAGTCTTTCTTTACTTACTTCTAATAATAGATTTGATAGTGTTTCTACATTATTAAGAATAGGGTTCCCTGATAGGGTCAATCTTGACCCTACTTTCAATTCGTAATCAGTCATTTTATCTCCAATTTGATTTTTATATTTATATGGTTTTTTAATAGCAAGAAAATAAAGTTCCGAAATTACCAAATCTATTTTTAATTCCATTCATTCTCAAGGCATGCCAATACAGAACAATATTATTTGAGATTATAGGTTTTCCTATCCATTGCTCGGCTGAATTAACTATATTAGCCATAGGAACATTAGTACCAACTTGAACGATTGCTTCCACATTATCATCATTGACATATTTAACTGCTTCCATTAAATCTAAATGTGAAACCTCAGATATTTTTGAAGGGCTTTTACCACCCAGCGATTTTATTTTTACTACTTCATATCCTTTGTCATAAAAAAAACGAGTGACGGATTCATTTCCTATTTCAGAATAAGGAGAAATAAGTCCTATTTTTTTTATTCCACCTAATTGTTTTAAAGCTTCCTCAATTGCATCGGCACTCATAGTGATTTCAGTACCATTAGTAATTTCTTTCATGTGTTCTTTGATGGTTTTATGAGATTCAATTCCATCCCAGTAAGCATCTGGAGATACAGCAATAATTAATCTATTAAGTTTACAATGTTGTAAACTCTTAATAGCAGGTTCAGTCGATCGTCTCATATTCATAATTACACTATTAAACCCTTCTTTTTCAATAAGAGAGTCATCGATAATAATCATTCTTCCAATATGATTGGTTACTCCATATGGACGTAATACATCCATTTCCGGTTGTACAGACGTATTTGTTGATGGTATTACTATTCCTACTCTAAACTCATTTTTCATTATAGGTATATTCCTTCGTTGAAATTTATTTCATTACATTAATCACTAATGTAAATCATTTATTTTCATTAAGTTACACTTGCTACAAGTTTACTGAATAAGATTTCACCACTGTAGGGCATAACCTTATCTCACAAGTCTTAAGGTATAAGATGTGTAGGAAATCTTAGCGTCTCACTATTATGAAAATCTTAATGCAAAAAATATCATATATTATTTTTAGTAAGTGTTTCAAATAATATTAAATCATTATGTTAATAATTAATATAATTTACAATAAAATCATATAAATACATTAATTTTAGTATCTAAATTTAATTATTATTATATCAATTATTTCATTATATTAATTCTGCCTAAGTTTTCATTGAAAAATTAGGTTTTATTGTATTAAGTTAATCAAATAAATTATCTGCATTATTGTTAAGTTGATCGGATAAATGATCTGCATTGATGTTATAATCGGTCATCCGATGACTTACCGCCTGTTCTTATGAAATTGAAATCGAATATCACACTGTCTGAAGCTGAACGTATTACATTACAACAACTTGCCCTGAATCACAGACACCGAGACATCCGTACGCGAGGAACGGGTTTGCTCATGCTTGCCAGAGGCATCAAACCCCGTCAGATAGCCGCTGAGATAGGATGCAGTCTCAGAGTTATCTATGACTGGGTTCACTTCTGGCACGATTCAGGGATAGCGGGATTATTAGGTGGGCATGTCGGAGGCCGATATCCCGCCATGACCCCTGACATGATTACCACCGCGGTCGAAGCCGCCAGTGCAGAATCTCTGACGTTAGCCCGAATCGCACAGAAAGTCGAGGACAAGCATGGCCCGCTGCCCTGTACGCTTGAGACGCTGGCGAATACCCTGAAAAAACAGGGGTTAACCTATAAACGCGCCCGCCTGTCTTTAAAAAAAATGCAATGAAGCGGAGTTTGCTGAAAAAGCCGCCTTGCTGAATAAAATTAAGGCGGGCGCGCGGTCGGGTCATTACCGGCTGGTCTATCTTGATGAGGCGGGTTTTACCGCCTCTCCGCCGGTGCAATACGGATGGAGTCCGCGGGGTAAGCCCCATGAAACAGAGCCGCAAAATCATGTCAGACGTTCAGTGTTAGGGGCGCTAAATGACACCGATAACACCCTGTTTTATCAGATAATGTCAGACAGTGTTACGCGGACTGATGTCATTGATTTTTTAGAACAGGTTGCAAAGCAAGGGGATCATCGCCTGACATTTGTCGTATTAGATAATGCGCGTATCCATCATAGGATAGATGAAAAAATCAAAAGTCGCTGGTTACGAGAACACAACCTGTTTTTACTTTACCTTCCCGCCTACAGCCCAGAGCTGAATCTGATTGAAATCGTCTGGAGACAGGCTAAATATCACTGGCGACGTTTTATCACTTGGACTCAGGATACAATGGATCATGAGCTAAATACTTTATTTGAAAGTTATGGTCGCCAATTTGCAGTTAATTTCTCTTGAGGACTTATAATCGATAACACGATAACCCAATTTTCCGCCTGTCCTTATGAAATTGAAGATAACACTTTCGTAAGCGCTCAATTAAACCGTGTAGTTTACATGATGTCACTGATGTTCACGCTCCACGGCAACAGATCGTGCAGGGGATCATCGGATTGGCGTTTGGGGAGTTCCGTAAAAATATGCCGGAAATAAAAATACGGATTGATGTCATTGGCCCGGCAGGTCATCACCAGGCTGTATAAGTTCGCACTGGCAAAGGCGCCCGCTGCGGAGGTGGAAAAAATCCAATTCTTACGCCCCGTGGTGAACGGACGGATATCCCGCTCCGTGACATTGTTATCAATGCTGACATGCCCGTTTTCCAGATAGACAATCAGTTTCGGCCATTGATTCAGTGTATAGGTGATCGCCGTGCCGATAGCACTTTTCGGCAATGCCGTCCGGCTGGCCTCAGTCAGCCAGTCATGGAAGGCTTCCAGTATCGGGATGGCTTTTTCCTGTCATAATCGTCGTCGTTCGTCGGGGCTGAGTAATCGAGCCTCCCGTTCAATGCCGTACAGTTTGGTGATAAATGTCAAGGCCTGCTCTGCCCGCCCGGCTTTTTTACCCGCCTGCACTTTCTGGGCATCGACAAATTTGCGGCGGGCATGCGCCATGCACCCGGCGTGTTTGATCGCGGGCAGAGAATCATAAGCCGCATAGCCATCCGTCAGCAGATAACCCGCATAATTCCCTAAAAAATCGGCGACACAACGTCCGCTGCGGCTTGGCGGGTAGTCGAAAATCACCGCCGGATGAGCGGCCAATTCGCCACTGCGATACACCCACATATAAGATTTGCTCTGCGCCGGGCGATCCGCTTCATGGAGCACCTGAACCGGCGTTTCATCCGCACAAATCAGGTGTTCATTGAGCAAGTGAGTCCGCATCTGTTCGACCAGCACATGGACTTTGCGGCCCAGTTGCACACACCAGTTCGCCAGCGTACTGCGGCTAATCTCAATACCGGAACGCGCTAAAATATCGGCCTGCCGGTACAGCGGCAAGGCATCGACATATTTAGCCGTGACAATCGCTGCCTGCGTTTCCGGGCTGGCGATGGTTCGGGGCAACAGGCTGGGCGGTGTCGGTGCCGTGATAATGTGGCTGCGGAGTTCGGTTTTTTCACACTGCCGGCAGGCGTATTTGGTGCGTTCGTGACGAATGACGCTGACTTTCTGCGGAATAATTTTCAGGGTTTCTGACGTTTCGGTGCCACAGGCATGCAGCGGTTCGCCGCAACAATCGCAGTGCGGCGCATTCAGGGTATGGCGCTGCATTTCCCGCTCCAGTCCGGCGGGCAATGGCTGACGGCCTTTTTTGTGATGGGCCGGGGCTAGTTTCGGCAGGCTATCCTGCTGTTCAGCCTCGTTGAACGTGCCTTTGGCGGCTTTTTCGCTCTGTTTCCCAAAGCGTTTTGATTTGCTGAGGTTGAGCTGTTCGAGCAGGTGCTGAATTTGGGTCCGCAGCTCCGCCAATGACTCAGCCTGCGCCTGATTTATCGCCTGAAGCTGGTAAACGAGCGCTTTAAGTTGGTCAATATCATCCGGCAGGTCAGTCATCATTCAGGTTCTCAGCAGAAAAACCTGAGTGTGGCAGTCAAAGCTGATCGCGCCAGTCTTAATGAGCGATCCGTGTCACCGATCACATTTTCAAGCCCTGTAAGGGCTGATGCGCCCGGGGATGGGTTAATGCCAGGCCTGACAACAGCCAGTTCAGTTGCGGGCGTGTAATATGGACGGTGCCATCCGCCACAGGCGCGGGCCACTGAAAGCGGCCCTTTTCCAGCCGGCGGTAGTAGTGTAGTGGTATAAGGATCTCGGACACGTCAAAAGCCTGCTAATGTTATTAACATGACAATGAGGTGTGACGATGAAATTGAAACCCACCAAACATCAATATTCCGCTGAATTTAAGCTGGAAGCGGTTCAACAGGTTGTTCTCCATCAGCAGCGGGTTGTTAAGGTCGCCCGTTCACTGGGGATTGATGCCAGCACCCTGGGAAAATGGGTTCGCCAATACAGAGCCGAAATGCAGGGAATGACGCCTGTAGGCAAGGCACTGACGCCTGAACAACGCCAGATACAGGCATTAGAAAAACAGGTGAAACGTCTGGAAATGGAAAAAGAAATCCTAAAGCAGGCAGCCGTGCTGATGAGCGAGATGCGTCGTGGCGCTATGCGTTGATCACACGGCTGAGCCCTCGATGGGCAATCACGGAATTATGTCAGATGCTTCAGGTGTCACGCAGTGCCTATTATGACTGGCGACAACGGCCTGTCGACACGGAACGTATGCAGTTGCGCATCCGGGTTCGTGAACTGTATAACCAAAGTCGGGGGGCGATAGGCAGCCGGACATTGAGTCATTTGCTGACCCATGTAGTGATGTGATGGACGTCCCCGGTTGTGCAAGCATGAATTGATACGGTTTGCGACCATATATCCGGCGTCATAATGAACTCATTTGTCCGCGCCATGATGTCATCCGCACCCTGTTTCCTTATCACTACACCGGTATATCACTACCTTGGTCAATATCAGGCTATGACAGGGACGGTATCCGTTTTCTCATCAGTGTTTGCAAACTCGATAATGCGTCTATATTTTTGTTACTCAATTAATCGATGATAAAAGCCTTTTTCATATTAAAATCCACCTCATCCCGCAGAACACGCCAGATAATCCGGATCAGTTTGTTGGCCAAGGCCACCGTGGCTTTCATGAACCCACATCGGGCAATCAGTTGTCTCAACCATTCTCCCAGACAATCATTACGCTTTTGGACACAGCGCATCACGGCACGGGCACCGTGGATGATTAACGTTCGGAGATGACGGTTTCCATTTTTGCTCAGAGAAGACAGCCGTTTTTTTCCTCCTGAGCTGTGTTGTCGGGGAACCAAGCCACACCAGGCAGAAAGTTGTCGGCCATTGGCAAATTGGGATGCATTCACGTCACTCACGAAGGCGGCTGCAATAAGAGGACCGACGCCGGGGATCGTGAGCAGATGGTGATAACCACTTTGCTGACGAGAAAGTGCCGCTATTTCGTCATCCACTTCATGAATGCGAATGTTCAGGCTTCGCAGCTCTTCCCCCAAAGTATGGAGCAAACGTCGCAGTACTGTGGACAGGTCATAGCTCTCCTCTTCCAGAATCTCAGGCAGGTGCTGTTGCAGTTTCTGAATACCAATGGGAACAATCGCCCCCTGCTCAGCGAGGAAAGCCCGAATCTGGTTGGCGAGTGCAGTACGTTGTTCTACGATGAGTTGCCGGGCATTGCGCAGTGCCTTAATATCTTGCTGTTCTACCGTCTTGACCGGAACAAAATGGATACCAGGTCGGCAGGCCGTTTCGCAGATAGCCAGTGCATCCTTGGCATCATTTTTTTGATGATGACTGAAAGCCTTGACATGCTGGGTCGGCACAAGCCTGATGACAAATCCCATCGCCTGAAGGGTTCTGCCCCAATAGTGAGAAGTAGCACAGGCTTCCATAGCAATGAGGGTTCCTGGCGGAAAAGTGCGTACAGTATCAAGCAATTTTTGCCGTGAGATTTTTCGGTTCGAGGTGACTGAACCATCTTCCATCCAGACACAGACTTGAAAAATGTTTTTGGCGAGGTCAATGCCAACGACTTTGATCGTATTCATGAGATGTTCTCCCGAAATTCAGTGCATCGGAAAGAAAGATGACACTGTTTGCCGCTGAAAAAGGGGACGTCCATCACATCACTACATAGAGCCAGAAGCCGTTGGTGTCCCAGAACAGGATCTTGAGCTTATCACGATGGCGGTTACAAAAAATAAACCCGGCCTCACTGAGCGGATCCAGCCCCAGCGCCTCCACCACACTCGCCAGCCCGTCGATGGATTTTCGCCTGTCGGTCTGACCGGAGACCAGATAAATATTACCGGTTGGGATCATTGCAGTGCCTCAATCCAGTGGCGGATTTGTACAAGGGATAATCCGGCGGGCAACTCCGCGCGAAGTCCGTTGGGCAGGCAGAGTATGACAGTTTGCCCGGTATTCACCTGCTCCTCAATCACAACAGGATGCAGGCGTTGAGGCGCGTGCTGTTGCCGAAGTTTTTTTGCCCAGTAGTAAAACGTGGCCAGATTAATCGTATGGTGCTGGCAAAATGCCGTCACCGTTAACCCACTCTGTTTCTGAGTCTCAATGACGGTAGTCCAGTGTTGCTGTTTTTCAGTGAATGTCATGGGGGTTTGTCTCCTGAATAAAAAAAGAAAACACACTATGACAAAAGATTAATTAATCGGATATGTGGGGTTAATTAGGCGCTTACACACTTTCTGAGCCTGGGGTTATCGGGTCGCGCAAGGGAATTTCCCCCCTGCGCTTCCACGGAACCGGACGTGACAGTCTCCCGTCATCCGGCTCTTGTCGTGTAAGCGGCCAATTAAGCAGTGTATTTACATGATGTCGCCCATATTCACGTTCCACGGGAGCAGATCGTGCAGAGGATCGTTGGGATGGCGTTTGGGGAGCTCCGTAAAA
>NZ_JBBMXH010000113.1:0-12911 GCF_037996725.1 Xenorhabdus entomophaga | reverse complement strand
AAGCGACCACGAAAAACACGGGGTTACAATACGCCGGATGAGCTATTTAAAGGTACAAAAACTCATTTACTTCGTTTATAACGATGTTGCACTTAATATGTGAATCCAAGAAGTATAAATAAATTAAATCCCATCCATAAATCAATAAATATTATTCAATCGTTATATTTATCATTATTTTTATATAAGCTCTTATTCATTTGTAGAAAATGCTGTCGATGGCTCAATCCGATTGAGCAAAAAACATGCGATAGATCACATATAGATCACATTTTGTCAGCAAAATCCTGCAAAACCCGCATTCATATCAAATTTACTTTCTGGATAATTCGTTATAATTAAACCCTATAAAGAGTAATAGTTATCGCCCCTGACTCGTTAAGGTATAGAAAATTACCTTCAATACTTCGTTAAAAAAGAAAAATTGTTTCACTTGAACAATACTTGAACAATGGAGAAGCGCAGTGCAAACCATCAATGTCGACCTCGCGATTATCGGAGCCGGTGGTGCAGGGCTAAGAGCAGCCATTGCTGCTGCTGAAGCCAATCCTCAGCTTAATATCGCCCTGATCTCAAAAGTGTATCCCATGCGCAGCCACACTGTGGCAGCAGAAGGCGGATCAGCCGCAGTCACTCAATCACATGATTCCTATGACTTTCACTTCAATGACACGGTATCCGGTGGTGACTGGCTGTGTGAACAAGATGTGGTTGAATATTTTGTCAAACATTGCCCGACCGAAATGATCCAACTGGAACAATGGGGTTGCCCGTGGAGCCGTAAGGAAGACGGTTCCATCAATGTTCGTCGTTTCGGAGGTATGAAAATTGAACGCACATGGTTTGCCGCTGATAAAACCGGTTTCCATATGCTCCATACCCTGTTCCAAACTTCCCTTAAGTACCCTCAAATCCAGCGCTTTGATGAACATTTTGTACTCGATATTCTGGTGGATGACGGGCAGGTACGCGGTTTGGTTGCACTGAACATGATGGAAGGAACCAAAGTTCAGATCCGTGCTAATGCGGTCATTATGGCGACGGGCGGTGCGGGGCGCGTATACCGCTACAATACCAATGGCGGCATTGTTACCGGAGATGGAATGGGAATCGCATTCCGCCACGGCATTCCATTGCGCGATATGGAATTTGTGCAATACCACCCAACAGGTCTGCCCGGTTCCGGTATTCTGATGACCGAGGGCTGTCGCGGTGAAGGTGGCATTCTGGTGAACAAAGACGGCTATCGTTATCTACAGGATTATGGTCTGGGGCCAGAGACACCACTGGGGCAACCTGAAAACAAATATATGGAATTAGGCCCACGTGACAAAGTGTCTCAGGCATTCTGGCATGAATGGCGGGCAGGGCGCACCATCGCCACGCCACGCGGTGATGTGGTGCATTTGGATTTGCGTCATTTGGGGGAGAAAAAACTACTTGAACGCCTGCCGTTTATTTGTGAGCTGGCGAAAGCCTATGTTGGCGTTGATCCTGTCAAAGAACCCATTCCCGTTCGCCCAACTGCGCATTACACGATGGGTGGAATCGAAACCAATCAGCAATGTGAAACCCGAATCAAAGGGTTGTTTGCCATCGGTGAGTGTTCTTCTGTTGGCTTACATGGCGCAAACCGCCTCGGTTCTAACTCTCTGGCAGAATTGGTTGTTTTTGGTCGTCTGGCAGGTGAAGAGGCGGTCAAATATATTCAGGGCGCCAAACCCGCCAATGACAACGTACTGAATGCTCAGGCCCGTGATGTCGAAGATAAACTCAATAAGCTGCTGAACCAGAAAGGCGGTGAAAACTGGGCGAAAATCCGCGATGAAATGGGGACGTCAATGGAAGAAGGATGCGGCATTTACCGTACACCAGAGCTAATGCAGAAAACCATCGACAAAATTGCTGAATTAAAAGAACGCTTCAAACATATCCAAATTAGCGATCGTTCCAGCGTATTCAATACGGATCTACTCTATACCATCGAATTGGGATTCAGTTTAGATGTTGCTGAGTGTATGGCCCATTCCGCCATGAACCGTAAAGAGTCACGCGGTGCCCACCAGCGCCTTGATGAAGGTTGTACCGAACGTGACGATACCCATTTCCTGAAGCATACGTTGGCTTTCTATAACCCTGAAGGTGCCCCTCATCTGGAATACAGTGATGTGAAGATCACCAAATCCCAACCAGCTAAGCGTGTATATGGCGGCGAAGCGGCGGCACAAGAGAAAAAACAGAAGGAGCAGGCGAATGGCTGAGTTGCAAACGCTGAAAATGGAGGTCATGCGCTATAACCCGGAAATTGACAGTGAACCTCATTTTGTCATTTATGAAGTGCCTTACGATGAGCAAACCTCACTGCTGGATGCGTTGGGTTACATTAAAGATAATCTGGCTCCTGACCTTTCTTACCGCTGGTCTTGCCGCATGGCAATCTGCGGCTCCTGCGGAATGATGGTAAACCGCGTGCCAAAACTGGCCTGTAAAACGTTCCTGCGTGAGTACACACAAGGAATGAAAGTTGAAGCGCTGGGTAATTTCCCGATTGAACGGGATTTGGTTGTGGACATGACACACTTTATTGAGAGTCTGGAAGCGATCAAGCCCTATATCATCGGCAATAACCGTAAACCTGAGGATGGGCCGAACGTGCAGACACCGGCCCAAATGGCAAAATACCATCAATTTTCAGGTTGTATCAACTGTGGCCTGTGCTATGCCGCCTGCCCTCAATTTGGCCTGAATCCTGAATTCATCGGGCCTGCTGCGGTTACATTGGCACATCGTTACAACCTTGATAACCGCGATAATGGCAAGAAAGAGCGTATGCCGCACATCAACAGCGACAACGGTGTCTGGTCTTGTACTTTCGTAGGCTACTGCTCTGAAGTTTGTCCGAAACATGTTGATCCGGCAGGTGCCATTCAGCAGAGCAAGGCAGAAAGTGCCAAAGATTTCATTATCTCTATGCTGAAACCACAATAAGGAAGGAGAGAATAATGACGACGAAACGTAAACCTTATGTGCGCGGCATGGAAGCGAATTGGTGGCGCAAACTCGGATTTTACCGTTTTTACATGCTGCGGGAAGGAACGGCAGTTCCTGCCACCTGGTTCAGTTTACTGGTGCTTTATGGCTTGTTTGCCTTGAAAAACGGCCCGGAAAGCTGGGCGGATTTTGTCTCTTTCCTGCAACATCCGATCGTGTTGCTGATTAATATCATCACCCTGCTGGCAGCCCTGCTGCATACGAAAACCTGGTTTGAACTGGCTCCGAAGGCGCTCAATCTCATCGTCAAAAATGAGAAAATGCCACCGGGACCAATTGTCAAATTGCTATGGGCAACCACGATTATTGCGACTGCCGTGATTCTCGGCGTGGCATTACTTTTCTGACCCCAAGGAGGATCTGATGAATCAAGTACCTAAGCGTTCCGACGAACCGATTTTCTGGGGCTTATTTGGTGCCGGCGGGATGTGGAGCGCTATTGTTGGGCCGGCAATTATTCTGCTGCTGGGCATACTGATACCACTCGGTTTGGCACCAGAAGCGCTTTCTTATGAGCGTATCCTGACATTCTGCCAGAGTTTTATCGGTCGCATCTTTTTGCTGCTGATGATCAGCCTGCCGATCTGGTGCGGAATGCACCGTATTCACCACGGAATGCATGATCTGAAAATTCATATCCCTGCCAGTAAATGGATATTTTATGGTGCAGCGGCTGTTTTGACTGTTATCGCTTTGATTGGAGTTTTTACGCTGTAATTCTCATGGCGATAATTGGAGAGCAATCTCAGGAAAAGTCTGCGGATAAACCGCAGACTTATTACAAGGGATGTTTTTGAATATCTTTAAGACGTTTTCATCAGAATTTATAAGAAATTGTCGCTTTATATGTGCGTCCTTTCTCTTCTTGTCCTTTATAAGTTTTCAAATAATAAGAGTGTTCGTTGTAACGTTTATCAAAGACATTATCGATACCAAACTGGAGTTCTGCATTTTTAAATGTACCTGTTTTTGGCGACCAGGAAATATACATATTACTTACGCCATAGCCAGATTTATGGATACCGACAGTATTTCCTCTCTCTGTACCTTTGGAATTTTTTGCCAGAACAAATCGAGAACTCCAACCGAGTTCAATATCAGTTTTGTCAAATAGGTAACTACCACCTACAGTAATAGAATCACCGACTGATGGTGTAAACTCTAATCCTTTATCAAATAACGCACTATCTTTAATAATCTTGTTATTGACTTTGGCATAAGTGGTTTTTAAAGACACATTATTTAGTTTATAGCCAGTCGCTAATTCAAACCCTTCCAGTCTGGCTTTCGGGATATTATGCAGTTCGTTCTTAGCTAAAGTTGTAGACAGGTTTTTAAAATTCGTTTGGAATACTTTACCTGATACTACCAGCGAGTCATTGTCAGCAAAAACACCGGGATAAGTACCTGCCAGTCCCGTTTCCAAATTGTAACCGGTTGTGGCTGTCAGGTTATTACCATGGTTGGATAATCCCATAAGTTCTTTGCCTAATGGACCTCTGAAGAGTTCGGTGTAATTGGCAAATAATGTTGTGGACGCCCCGAGCTCGTATTTCAATCCGAGTGCTTTTGAGAAGTGAGAATAAGTTCTCTCAAACGACTCATTTTGTTCATTAATCGTATGGTATTTATAGTGATCCCATCTGATACCAGGTATAACATGAAAATCTGCAAGTTGAATATCATCCTCTAAGTAAACAGAAGATGAGTTTCCTTTTTCTACTTCTTTATTATGAATATTCTCCTCTGCGTTAGTGAAGCGCATTCTGGTATCAAAATACTCATATCCATAAGTTAAGGAATGGGATAGCTTCTCGGTATCAAAACTAGAGGTATTACGAACTTTAACACCTTGAGTTTCAACAATACTATCGAATCCTTTCCCACTTCCGTTTACAGGCTTCATATGGGTAGAAGTTTGTTCAGTATGATAAGCGGATATTTTTAAATCAATAAGATCATTATCAACCGGCGCATATCCGTAAGTGATATTATGGGTATCACGGTCGATGGCATACTTCGCTTTCTTTCCGTTATTTACATCCTGTCCAAAATTCAATCTAAAACTAGTTGCTGCATCATTTTTATAATGTTCTTTAGATACATTAATATACTGCTCATCGGTCAGATTAAATTTAGCTTTTAATAAATAGTTGAATAACTTTCCATCTGTCGGGATTGAATCTCTCCCTATATTATCTCTGCCAGATTTAGAGTCGTGAATATTGCGATGGGTAAAGTAACCTAATAAATCAACAGCACCCAATCTGCCATAGGTCGCCAAAGATTGTTGGAATTCATCACCATTGCTGGAGTAATTTAATTTCCCTTTGGCACCAAATAATTGACCGGGTGTCAACAGATCACCTGCATCAACGGTCTCAAATTTTAATGCGCCACCAATGGCACCAGTATCGTAGGTAATACTGTTACTACCAACCTTGATATCAACCTGCTTCAACATTTCAGGATCGATGCCGTAATTCCCTGCATGGTGGAAGTGATACCCTTCTTGTCTTGCACCATCAATGGTTACGTTGATGAATTGATCATCCATCCCACGGATTTTGAAGCGTTGCCCTAAAGCACTAGGATGACCCGCTTGTACCCCTGGTACATTCTTTAAAATCTCGGCAACACTTTGTGCTTGTTTGACCTTGATTTCATTACGGCTGACTTTTCTCTCTTCTGGTGCATCTTGTGCATTATTATCTGCAATAACAACAAGTGTATCGCCAGTACTAGGAGATTTTTTAATCGTGCTTTCAGCACTTGCAAATGCGTTGGTAGAAATAGCAACTGTCAGCATAGATGCGGACATCAGAGGAACACACAAGCCGCTTTTAGCCAAGCTAGCGTAAATTTTGGTAATTTTAGACATTTATTTTCAAACAAGTATACTATTGAGAATCGTTATTATTTACATTTCTATAGTAAATGTAAATAAATTTCAAGAACAGTTATTTTCAATAAGGTTTGTCGGCGGTCGGAGCCCACTCCGAAAGTGGGCTTTATTTATTGAATAACATGAAGAATTTGATGGCGATAAAGTACCTTAGTGAGATCTTGTTTACTCCAATCAGTATAAATACTCATCACTATAGCGCCCCATAACCCAAAGGAGTGCAAATTTATACTAAATATATACCCGTTTAATTTTTCTATGAATCTCACTACTCAATATTAGCCAAAACACTCTCTGCATCCTGATAATCCCCTGCTTGGACACAGAATGTAATTTTTCCTGAACGATGAGCATTGATTTGTACTTCCATTTTCATGGCTTCCATAACTGCAATCACATCGCCTTCTTTAACTTGAGCACCTTCTTTAACCATCCAGGAATGCAGGATACCTGAAATAGGGGCTTTGACCTGACGGGGATCTTCCGGCCGTTTTTCCGTTATGACAGACGGAGAAAATTGCTGTGCACCTACAGGGGCTGAATGCGCCAATCCCGCCAATAAATCCGCCGGCAACCCCAGTTCATGCCTGCGGCCATCAACCTCAATAAACGTGCGGGTAATACTTTTATCCCCGATAGGAAGCTGACGTAGCGAAGCCTCTAGTTCATTCACAAAATCAGTTTCAATCCAGCGGGTATGGACATTGAATTTATCACCAGAAACAAAATCAGGATGCGCCATCACCGCTTGATGGAAAGGTAAAACGGAGGCTACGCCACGGATCTTAAACTCTTTCAATGCCCGACGTGCCCGAGCAATGGCTTGTTCTCGAGTCGCCCCTGTGACAATCAATTTTGCCATCAGTGAATCAAAAGTAGCAGGAATGGTTGAGCCATTCACCACACCAGAATCCAAACGAATACCGGGACCGGAAGGTGGAGTGAATTCAATGACCGTTCCAGATGTTGGTAAGAAGCCTTTTCCGGCATCTTCCGCATTAATGCGAAATTCAAATGAGTGCCCTCTTGGGACTGGCGTTTCCTGAATGTTCAACGGATGGCCTTCTGCCACTCGCAACTGTTCAATAACCAGATCGATACCTGTTGTTTCTTCTGTCACGGGATGCTCTACTTGTAAGCGAGTATTCACTTCTAAAAAAGAGAGCGTCCCATCTGCACTTAACAAGAATTCTACTGTTCCAGCGCCAACATAATTGGCTTCCGCGCAAATGGCTTTTGCTGATTGATGAATACGTTCCCTTTGTTCTTGGCTCAGGAATGGTGCAGGCGCTTCTTCCACCAGCTTCTGGTTCCGACGCTGCAAAGAACAGTCACGGGTGCCGAGGACAACAACATTGCCTTGTTTATCCGCAATCACCTGCGCTTCTATATGACGAGGTTTATCCAAGAATTGCTCAATAAAACATTCCCCTCGCCCAAATGCGGCTGTCGCTTCACGCACTGCTGAATGATAAAGTTCTGCCACTTCATCCATCCGCCAAGCCACTTTCAACCCGCGGCCTCCTCCCCCAAATGCCGCTTTAATAGCAATCGGCAACCCATGCTGCTCTGCAAAAGCGATAACTTCCTGAGCATCTTTGACTGGCTCTGAGGTTCCAACAACCAATGGCGCTCCCACTTTCTGGGCAATCTTACGCGCCCTAACCTTATCACCCAGCTCATCAATCGTTTCAGGGTTAGGCCCAATCCAAATTAAGCCTGCGTCTATCACTGCACGGGCAAACTCCGCCCGTTCAGACAAAAAACCGTAGCCCGGATGCACCATTGTTGCTCCCGATTGCTTCGCTACCGCCAGTAAACGAGGAATATTCAGGTAAGTTTCTGTAGGGCTATTGCCGCCCAAAGCATAAGCTTCATCAGCCAGTTGTACATGCTGTGCATTAATATCTGCGTCGGCATAGACGGCAATGGCTTGTACGCCATAATCACGGCAGGCACGGATAATACGGACTGCAATCTCACCACGGTTGGCAATCAGCACTTTTTTAGCGTTCATAGCAAATCTTTACTCCCTTGAATTTCATGGAATTGGCTGATGGGGTTAAATCGGATTTTGGCGTTGACGGGGATCTGACCGGCGAGATCAAGGTGATAATCGGCCACTGAAGCAATAACCGGATATCCGCCTGTCAGTGGGTGATCAGCCAGGAACAATACGGGTTGTCCACTGGCGGGAATTTGAATCGCTCCCGCACATGTGCCTTCACTAGGGAGTTCTTGCTGTTGAATGCGTGATAGTGAGCACTCACCATTTAATCGCAGGCCAATTCGATTAGATTGAGGGGTAACCTGCCAATCCTGCTTACTCAATAATTCAATGGCCTCTTGCGTAAACCAATCCGTACGAGGGCCAAGTATGATATCTAATACGATGACTTCATTTTTATCTGGCATGGTAAAAGCCGGCGTTTCAGAAAAAGATACCGCTGCACAGTGAGACGTTTCCCTGATTGCCAATTTATCAGACACTTTCAACGGCGCAGGCCCAATATTGGACAATGTATCAAATGAATAGCTGGATAAGGTGGCAGAAACAGCAAAACTCCCCCTCACCGCCAAATAAGAACGCATACCAGCCGTAGGCATTCCTAACGAAATTTCATCACCATCGTTTAAATCAATCGGTTGGTAAGTATTCACATTGAATATTTCACCCGATGGCGTTTTTATCTCTATCGGACACGATGCTCCCGTAATCGCAATCAGCATCTGTCCATGAGCGATGGCCTTAAACCCACCCTGCACTATCTCCAGACAGGTTTGATCGGAGGAATTACCAACAACACGGTTTGCACAACGCAGAGCACTTTTATCCATTGCACCGGATTCTGAGATCCCTAATCCTGACTGCCCAACACGTCCCAAATCTTGAAACAAAGTTTGCAAGCCCGCAGACAAGATTTCCAGATGGCAGTCACTCTCTGGCATAGAAACCGTATTTTTAATCGCAGCTTTCGGCAAACTGACCGTTGCAGGGGTGTGCCCAACATCCCGGAAGTTAACGCGATAACCCGGTTGCAATAAGGCGGGAGAAGAACGGGAAAGATCCCACATACGTTCGGTTGTAATACCGATAATCTGCCATCCGCCGGGACTTGCTTGCGGATAAACACTGCTGAATTCCCCCGCCAGTGCAACAGCACCAGCAGGAATGCGTGTTCTAGGCGTATTACGACGGGGAATATTCCACTGCGAAGTTTCTGATACCATATAAGCAAAACCAGGAGCGAACCCTGTAAAAGCCACGGTATATTCATTTTCCGTATGTTGGCGGATAACGTCCGAAACAGTAACTCCCAGAATTTCAGAAACTGTCGCAAGATCATCACCATTATAATGCACCGGGATTTCTATCTGTTTTCCCGTTGCGTGACCACGTGCCCGCAAATCGCGGCTACTGATTTCTGCCACCAATTGTTGAACTGATATTTTTGTCGGCCGGAAATGGATCATCAACGTCCTCGCCGCCGGAATAATTTCTTCAACCCCGAGAACAGGGATAGTATTCAGTGAATCAAGCAGCGCCAATGTTTCTGCCAGTCCACTCAGTTCAACCATGATGGTATTGAAATTAACAGGTAAAAAACGCAAGACTATCTCCCTAAATCATTAACCATGCCAGTGCGATCTATATTTATGGATGAATAAATGATCGGATGGTAACGCCTGCCTGCTGCAAAACGGTTCTGACCTGTTTTGCCATCTCTACCGCACCGGGGCTATCACCATGTACGCAAATAGAATCCGCTTGAATAGGTGTAAATTTGCCATCAATCGATTCAACACCGCCTTCTGTCACCAGTTGCAACATACGCTGGGCAACAAGATCCGCATCATGCAGCACAGAACCTGCTTCACGGCGGGAAACTAATTCACCCTGTGAGGTATAAGCACGATCAGCAAATGCTTCTGCGACGATTTTTAATCCTCTTTCCTGAGCTAATTTGAGAACATTTGATCCCGCCAAACCAACCAATACCAGATTGGCATCAATCGCCAAAATACCTTCAATAACTGCAATCGCTTGGTCTTTGTCATTCGCGATTGTGTTATAAAGCGCGCCATGAGGTTTGACATAACTCACCTTTGTGCCTGCTGCCGCAGCCAGACCTTGCAAAGCACCAATTTGGTAAATAACGTCAGCCGTAATTTCATGGCTGGCAAGATCCATTTTGCGCCGCCCAAAACCAACCAAATCGGGATAAGAAACATGGGCGCCTATCGTGACATTGTTTTCCTGTGCGGATTTCAAGGTCTGCAAAATCCCTACCGGATCACCCGCATGAAAGCCACAGGCAACATTAGCACTACTGACAATTCCCAAGATTTCTTTATCGTTCCCCATGCGCCATTGACCAAAACCTTCACCGAGATCACTATTTAAATCGATTGTTTTTATCATGATGATTCCCCTAAGCTGATTTCAAAAACTCAAAGATTGAATCAATAGACATGGCCCCCATGTACCATGTCAACACACAAGTCATCGCACCCGACCACAACAACCAGCGTGGATACACATACCCCGCCATTAAATCAGCACGTTTCCAGCCAACATAAACAAAGATGGTCAAACCGAGAGGAAGAATAAGCCCATTGAAGCCACCTGCGAAAACCAGCAAAGCGGCTGGCGGTGTTCCTATTAATAGATAAATCGCCAGCGATACGGCAATAAACAATAAAGTCGCAATATTGCGTTGGCGCTCGGTAAATTGTTTTCGAAATACACTACAGAAAGAAATGGAAGTATAAGCAGCACCGATAATACTCGTAATTGATGCGGCCCAAATAATTAAACCAAAAATACGTAAACCAAATTCTCCAGCGGCTGCCTGAAAAGCTTGTGAGGCCGGATCTGCCGTTTCACTTGCAACATCAAGTGTGACGCCACTGGCAACCACACCCAATATGGCAAGAAACAACAGGTATCGCATCAAGCCAACCACCAAGATCCCTTTGGTTGCTGCACTGGAAACAATTTTAATGTTTTCGATACCTACCGCGCCTTTATCCAGTAAACGATGTGCTCCGGCATAACAAATGTAACCACCAACCGTTCCGCCAACAATAGTCGTTATCGTCGCAAAATTGATTTCATCGGGCAGGACGGTCTGTCGTAACGCTTCTCCCACTGGCGGATTGGAGACTATCGCAACAAACAATGTCATGCCTATCATGATCATCCCTAAAATTACGATAATACGATCAATGGCGACGCCTGCTTTACGGGAAGTAAAAATATAAATCGCCATCAAGGCACTGAATAACCCACCCCATTTGGGATCCAGCCCCATCAAAGCATTAAGCCCTAATCCAGCTCCCGCAATATTACCGACGTTAAACACCAATCCACCAAAAATCACCAAGATAGCCAGTAAATAGCCACTTCCCGGAATAGCCGCATTCGCAATATCAGCAGATTGCATTCTGGTTAATGTGACAATTCGCCAAATGTTTTGCTGTACAACAAAATCAATCAGGATGGAGGCAAAAATACCAAAAGCAAAAGCGGCCCCCATCGTCGCAGTAAATGTAGCTGTTTGGGTGATAAACCCTGGCCCAATCGCTGATGTCGCCATCAGAAAAATTGCTGCAATCAAAGACGAACGTCGATTCGATACAAAATTTTCCGTTTCTTGGTTTGCTGTCTCCTGCATAGCCATAAGCTATTTTCCCCTGTCATCGTTATTGTATTTATTATTTTCTAAGCAATATCCATACCATTGTGGAACTAAAGCAGGAAATTGTTTAATAACAGCAAATGTATTGCTGAACAATAAATAAGATCTGCTGGGGAAATAAGCAAACAGAATTGTGTTATCACTTGCAGAAATCCAATAGAGATCACTTTATTAACATTTACTGTTGAATTTATTATCGGAATGCACATTTCAGGTGCAAAACACACCATAAAATTGCCCTATATTGGTTCAATGACGATAACTTGCTGGTTATCAGGGAATATGTGAAGATTCTCTCTTATTCGCTTCGAAGGTATTTATTATCAGCAACTGATCTAATGGATAACTATGAAAAAAGACCATTCTCCCCAAATTCTGAGTAAAAGAATCGCCGAAACTATAAGAAATAAGCTGGTTATTGGGGAGTTATTACCGGGACAACGGCTATCAGAGGCTGCACTGAGTGAACAACTTGAGATTTCACGAAATACACTACGTGAAGTGTTTCGCCTTCTCACCCAAGAAGGGCTGCTAAAACATGAACCTAACCGTGGTGTGTTTGTTGCAATTCCCGATATTGCATCAATTATTGATATTTATCGAATTCGACAATTGATTGAATGTCAGGCTCTGGCTCAAGCTTATCCAATGCATCCTAGCGTTGCAAAAATGAAACAAGCCGTTGAGATAGCGCAGCAATGTCGTGAAAAACAAGACTGGATTCGGGCAGGAACGGAAAATATGCGTTTTCATACCGCAATTGTGGAATTAACTGACAGTGAAAGGTTAATCGCTTTCTATCGCAATATCTCCGCAGAACTTCGTCTGGCTTTTGGCATCTTGAACGATCCTGAACTTTTGTATGCACCCTATATCGATAAAAATGCCCATATTCTGGAACTGTTTAATGCCGGGCAGAATGATCTCGCGGCTAATAAAATGAAAGAATATTTAGAATTATCGGAAAGAACGATACTTGCTGCTTATACACGCAAAAACAGCCAAGGATCATAAATCCAGTTAATGCAGAAATACAGAAGGAAAATTATGTCAGGCACTGAAATAATTTCCCCCAAACGCAAAAAAGCCATCCGGTGAAGGATGGCTTTTCTGACTAATTGAATGTCTGGCAGTGCCCTACGCTCACATGGGGAGACCCCACACTACCATCGGCGCTACGGCGTTTCACTGCTGAGTTCGGCATGGGGTCAGGTGGGACCACCGCGCTATTGCCGCCAGACAAATCCTGTATT
>NZ_JBBMXH010000112.1:0-12955 GCF_037996725.1 Xenorhabdus entomophaga | reverse complement strand
GTGCTGTTGTTTTTCAGTCAATGTCATGGTGGTTCCCCTTCTCAATAAAAGAAAACACACTATGACAAAAGATTAACCAGTCAGGTATGTGGGGTTAATTAGGCGCTTACCTTGTCGTTGACCGTTCGCGCCGCGTACAAATTTCCCAGTGTGCAAACAGACTAGGTTTAATGCTCCGTATTCTGCCTAACCATTCATACGCCTGAGCCAAACTACCGTGTACTCGCTTATATTTGCGGGTAATCCATTTAGCAAGGTGCAGATCTACATGACTGGCTATACGGTCCATTGCTAACCGATAAAAGCGCCCATAGTACTTAATCCAACCTCGTAACATGGGATTGATCCAATGTGCCGTGACTTCCAGCGACAACGGGGTTTTGTGACTCAAATCCCAGCCCCGTACTGCCTGCCGGATTGCCTTCGCAGCCCTGGCGCTCATTGCTGGCAGGAAATTCACCGATACAGACCAGCGTGGCATAACGCCATATGTCAGAAAATTTACTCAGATCCCGGCTGCTCATTTTCCGGCCTTCTCGTGCCAATTTCAGCAGTCGATTCTGGTGAACGGAAAGTGCAATTCCCTCAGGCAGGGCCAATTCCGCAATAGCATTCAGACGATCAATATGTTGCAGGACATTTTTACCGTTAATTTTACCCGGTGGCTGAAGCAGCCATGCCAGACGGGAAGGTTGTTCACCATCCGATATAAGCAGACTATCCAGAACTATTTTATGCTGCTTTTCCAGCGGTGCGATAAGAGCAGAAAATACCATTCTGTCGGCGAGTGTAGCGGCTTCAGCAAGCATTCTTTCAATCACATCGATAGAGGGAAAAATAATGTTATTGTTATGCAGCCAGCTGAGCATCTCTTCCGCAAGCAGAATTCCTTTATCGGTTCGCATGGCATGGCATGGGGATACAGTCTTTTTGTAACGACCGATTGAAAGGGGATAGTTCCAGGTATCGATAGAGTTCGGTCAGATGTTCCCAGCAGGTTTGCTCTCTCGACGCATACTCATACCATAATTCAGGCTGAAGCTTCAGTTGGGAAGCTACTCTGGATACGACACCCTCGTGAGGAGTATTGTTTTTGTCCGGAAGGAATCCAGGTCCCCGCAGATAACAAAGTAATACAGCGAAGCCCAGACGATTTGCAGGGCGTCGATGTTTATTAATGAGCGCAATATCCTGTTCATTTAAAAAACACATCCGGGTAAGAAGAATGTCATCATCGGGTACAACCAGTAAACCGACTTGTTCTTCACTGCTCAGTATCTGTCGCCGTGGCATAAATGTTTCCTTCACATATAGTTTTATTATGTTAAGGTTTGAGGTGACCGAAATGGAAGGATTTTGTTAAGGTTGGAATAAAAGTTCATCGTATCGTCAACGTAATTTTTGCTTTGCAAATGGAATGCGTTCATGTAGCTTCCGCATGAGTTACTAAAGTGTTAATATAACCAGTTAATTAATGTAAAAATTTTAATTAGATCACTTTATGTGGCTAATTATCGAGTAATTCATTAAGCCACTATCACGTTATTTTAGATTGAATGCTGTGCGGACAATCTATTTTGATATATTAAGGTAACAAATAATTAACTTATGCGGAAGCTTTAGGTGATAACCTAATCTATAATTACCACTTCTTTAATTTAACACTGCGATAACATCTATTTCCACAAGCGTTCCAGGCAGAGGTAATGCTACTACTTGAATTGCAGTTCGAGTTGGTTTGTTTTGTAAAGAACCTTCAAAAAATTCAGCATAAGCTTGCTGGAAACCTTGGAAATCAAGTAGGCCATTCTTCTCTGGTGTACCCACTAAAAAAGCTCTCAGTTGAATAACGTTATCCATCTTAATATTGTTTTTTGCAAGTATTTTTTTTATTTTTGATAGTATTGATTGTGTTTGAGTACGAGTGTCACCATATGCTAAAACCGTACCTGAAGGTGCATTAGGATCTGAAATATCGGCAAGAATACCACTAATATAAACTAATGAGGATTTTTCAGATATAGTAATTGACTCTGCGTATTGAGAATTAGTTGAACCATTACGGTATGTATCTATATTATTTTTACATCCCGTAAGGATAAAAAAAACAAAAAACACACAACCCAAACTAATTTTTCTGATATTCATAATTGACTCTCCATCATATTTTAAGTTTTGTACCCTATGAATTCAGGCTATGCCTGAAAAGGGAACCTTCCCATCATTTTTCAAGTTGCAATTTTGTTGTCTTTATTCGCTAGCTCTCGTCACATAGTTATATCTGTCAAGGCTAACTAGTGAGCTAGTTTTGCACTTTTTTGTGCCTAAATAATACAAATTTGAATTATTTTGTATACAATTCGAGTAAAATATTTATCCTTAATAAATTAGAAATACTCACCCTGTACATTTAATTTTCGCTCGTGAGTTAACTCTACTATCTATGCTACTACCATTGATATTTAGAAAGAACTACCAAACCAATAGAACAATGAAAAAACCACAAGAATTAATTGATAAATTGCATCAATTCACTTTAGTCTTCGTTCCTCCGACTAGGTTTAAATCCGTGAGATTTTGCTTGAAAAACAACTAAAATACTTAGTATTGCTAATGCAAACATAATTATTGTAAATGATGATGGTCCTAGTTGTTGAAGTAATCCCCCCCCGATTAAACCACCACCAGCGACAGCAAGATTAAAAACAGTAACTAGCATTGATTGTGCAACATCTGCGCCATTACCAGCTGTATCTGCAATTGTAGTTTGTAATAATGTTGGAGCGCCTCCAAAAGTCATTCCCCAAAGAGTGATACCTAAAAGAACTATCCAAGGATGATAACTTCCTACGCCAATTAGAATAGCTGCAAGAGCGAACCCTGTCAGACTAAGTATTGTCAATAAACGGAGCGATCTATCTACCCAAATACCTGTTATCCAAATTCCAACAATCGATGAAACTCCAAACAACAACAGTACCAAATCAACTCGATTTCCGAGACCTACAGATGTTAAATAGGGAGAAATGAAGGTGTAAAGAATGTTGTGTGCTAGTATCCACAAAAAAATAACCCACAATATTGAACGAATACCTGGGATAAGGAATATCTCCTTCACTGACTGATGCCTAGTTTCTTTTTGTCCTAAGAAATCAGGGATTGCTGTTCTTACCCAACCTATTGATATTAATGCGAGGGCTGACATAATCCAGAATACCCCGCGCCAATCAAATAGACTTCCTAGCCATGTACCAAGTGGTACCCCGAAACAAAGTGCAATAGGTTGTCCTATTCCTACAATAGCTAATGCTCTCCCTTGGAGATGCCCTGGCACCATATTTCTAGCATATCCAGCAAGAACTCCCCAAATAACCCCCGCAGACATACCTGCAACTAAGCGAGATGCTAATATAACCATATAACTGGAAGATAGAGCAGTAAGAGAGTTAAATATAAGCAACCCACCAATTGCTAACAAAAATAGAGGTCGTCTTGACCAGCTCCGAGTGGCAGCAACAATAGGTATAGCTGCAATTACAGACCCTAATGCGTATACAGAAACCATTTGCCCAGCAAGGGACTCAGATATATTTAAATCACGACTAATTTGTGGTAACAAACCAGCAGGTATTGTTTCCGTCATAATAGTTATAAATCCCGCTAAAGTGAAAGCGAGGAGTTTTAATATAGGAATACTTTCTACATTACCTATAGTCTCTGTTGGTACGTGATAACCAAGTGAATTTTTCATTATATTATCTCAAGGTCGATAGAAATATTATCGACCCTTTTATAGTTACGATATATCCTACGCAGAGCAATAATTATTATTTGGCAAAGTAAGTTGCGACCATATCTTTACTACCGTGACCCGCTTGTTGTGCTCGTTTGAAACGTTCAAGTCCTGCCTCAACGCCATCAACTTTTACACCAGCGCGTTTGGAGGCATCTATAACTAATTCAGAATCCTTTACTGCATTATCCAAAGAGAAGCTAGCATCATAATTTCCAGAAATTATTGCAGTAGACTTTAGCTGGAAATACATATTATCCATCGGTCCACCTTTAACTACGTCAATAACAAGTGATGGATCTACACCAAGAGCTTTAGCGATAGATAAGCTTTCAGCGATCCCATGTGTTAAAGCGAAAGCCCAACTATTTAGGGCAAGTTTGAGCTTGCTACTCATACCGCTTTGCTCTGAAACCCACACAGTACGCTGACCAATGGCATCAAATATAGACTGAACTGTATTACGATCGGATAAAGGACCTGACGCAATAATAATTAACTTACCTTGCTCAGCTGGACCTTTAGTTCCTTGAACTGGAGCATCAAAATATTTAAGGCCATTTTCAGCAGCAAAGGTTTCAAGTTGTTCATTTGCTGTAATACCAACAGTACTGCTCTGAATCCAGATTGTCCCTTTAGATAAACTAGGTAATGCAGAATTTATAACTTTTAATACTGAATCACCATCTTTAAGCATTGTTAATATAATATCAGCATTACTAACTGCGTCTTGCACGTACTCATGTACAGTTACTCCGAATTCTTCCAGATTTTTTGCTTTTTCATAAGTGCGATTCCATGCGCTAACGTTAAAGCCATTCTTTTGTAAATTACAAGCGATAGCAGCTCCCATAATACCAGTACCAAGTACTGCAATTTTATTAGTGGCGTGTACTATTTGAGTCATAAATTTATCCTTCGAAATATGAGATATAATCTCGTTTGCTTAAATAGGGTATATTTTCAAACTGACAATTTAAAAAATAAACACCAGTTATTAACTAATCATTCCAAAAAATTTTGTATTTTTACGATATGATGATTACTTATTCTATTGTACTCATCGCAACGTCAACGATATCAGCGAGTCGCTCAGAACGATCTGTTTGAGGTGCTCCTTTACTGACAACTCTAATTCCTTGAATTGTGCTGACAATAAATCTAGCCAAAGCGATGGGCTTTCTGGTCGGGGCTATTTCACCTGTGACTTGACCTCGAAGTATCAAAGTACTCAGAGCATGTTCCATTCTGCTTAGGTTCATCGCTACCAGATTTGCAATATCACAATCATGTCGTGCCATTTCTAAAGAAGCATTTGCAACCATACATCCCAACTTTGCAGTATCATTGAGTTCTTCTGAAACGATTTTCAGAAGTAATTGTCGAATCAAATCCTTAACTGAGTCGTTTCGAGTAAGTAATTCAACGTAACTTGCTGTCATTTCATAATAAGACTGTAGGGCAAACTCATAGAGTCCATGCTTACTACCAAAAGTATTGTATAAACTCCCTCGTCCTAATCCCGTATCATTTACTAAATTCTGAATACTTGTACCGGAATACCCGCGAAGCCAAAAAGTACGCATTGCAGCCTTAGCTATCACATCCAGATCAAATTCTTTTGGTCTCATAAAATTTTCTCTTTTTGGAACGATCGGTCAAATAAAATTTATCACCAAGCATATAAGACAGTCAAGTTTGATATATAGGGGTCCGCTTGGAAAACGGAAAATATCCTACGCTAAGCCTATTTATTGCACAGTTCCTCATCAATACTAAAACTCATTATGTGCATTTCGGCGTTTCCGGCGTGCAACCCCACTAAATTTCTTGATTACACCCATTCATCAACATTCTCCCAGACGGTGCGAAAAGTCCCTGTTGTAGGAACTCTGAACTCAAACCAATTTGTTTGAAAAACTGCCTGTTGGTC
Source organism: Xenorhabdus entomophaga (assembly GCF_037996725.1). Classification (NCBI taxonomy): domain Bacteria; kingdom Pseudomonadati; phylum Pseudomonadota; class Gammaproteobacteria; order Enterobacterales; family Morganellaceae; genus Xenorhabdus; species Xenorhabdus entomophaga. Next base: position 7,229 of record NZ_JBBMXH010000112.1, on the reverse strand, counting down.
GATATCAACACTTCCCAAAGGAGATATAACGACTTCACTACCTGGAGCTTTAGTTTGTTGGTTAACAACTATTGAATTTAATGGTGGTAAATCATTCAACAAGCACAAATTTCCAATAATGCCTAATTGACGACCTAATGTCCTCCCTGCTTGCCTTGAGCTATGCCCCATTTGTTCAGCTAACTCGCCATAAGTAATGGTAGATAAACCATTAGATTTATTATGCTCGACGAACGCCACAAGAATCAGCCAGATTTGTTGTGCTTGTACATAAAGGCGATCTCCGCGTTCAAATTTTTTAATCGTTGGCTTACTTTGCATTAAAATCCTCCATATTGTTCATTTCTGCGCAAATAGTTCAATAAAGAGCGCGTGGTTCACAATGGCATGGACTGCTCAAAAATGCAATGTGTAAACATTGGCATGACATTTATGTATACCACAATGTCATAGCCTAAAATTCTGCCATTTCTCTTTTGGATCATTACCTATCTGTCATGTACATTATGATCATTATTTAAATGTCATAATTGGGTTAAAAATGTACATTCACGGCTATCTACGTGCATCAACAAAAGAACAGGATGCTCTCCGGGCAAAAAATAGAATGAAAGCCTTTGTTGAAGAGAAAGGCTTTCGGTTAGCCAGTTGGTATCACGAAAATGTATCCGGCGCGTCACTGCAACGGCCAGAACTTTTACGATTGCTTGATGATGCTGCACCGGGTGACATTATTCTTATTGAGCAGGTTGACCGCCTTTCACGTCTGGATGAAGCGGGCTGGCAGAAACTTAAACAACTTATTCAGGAAAAACACCTCGTGATTGTCAGTCTTGATCTGCCGACGAGCCATATGGCGCTTGCAGAAAATGCGGGTGATGAGTTCACTCTGGCCATGCTTAAAGCGATTAACGGAATGATGCTTGATATGCTGGCAGCCATTGCACGTAAAGACTATCAGGATCGTCGGCGGCGTCAGGAAGAGGGAATATTGAAAGCCAAAGCCGCTGGTAAATTCCGGGGACGCCAAGCAGATAACCAGCTGCATGAGAAAATCATTGAACTTCGGGTTAAAAACAGGCAGAGCATCCGAGATACCGCGAGATTGTGTGGTGTCTCAGAACGAACGGTTATACGTATAGTTAAACTGAACACATGACTCAGAGGGATAAAATTTGAATAGGTAAGTGAGCTGAATCCGTATGTAAGGAGAATATTTATGCCACGGCGACAAATACTGACCAGCGAGGAAAAAGAATGCTTACGGATCGTACCGGATGATGACATCTTACTGACCCGGATGTGCTTTTTAAGTGAACAGGATTTGGCACTTATCAACAAACACAGAGGATCAGCGAACCGTCTGGGTTTTGCTGTTTTACTCTGTTATTTGCTCGGGCCGGGTTTTACGCCGGATAAAAACAGCTCTCCTCACGATGGCGTTATTTCCAGATTAACTGACTGGTTAAAACTTCAGCCTGATTTATGGCACGAATATGCGGTGAGAGAGGAAACCCGTTGGGAGCATCTGGCTGAGCTTTATCGTTACTTGAGGTTGTCACCTTTTAGCCGATCTCTGCAAAAGACCTGCATCCGCCATCTTTATCCACATGCCATGCGAACCGATAAAGGCTGGCTGATTGCTGAAGAGATGCTCTCTTGGTTACACAACAATAAGGGGTTATCGGGTCGCGCAAGGGAACTTCCCCCCTGCGCTCCCACGGAACCGGACGTGACGAGCCTGTACATAGATTTGTGTAATTGCCCGATTTTGATATGTTTAATTAACCCTCAAAAGAAGGTGAACTTATGGACGACAAACAGTTACAGGCTCTTGCAACTGAATTGGCTAAGAATCTCAAAACCCCTGATGATCTCAGTCAGCTTTCCCGTTTGCTCAAAAAATTAACCGTTGAAACCGCCTTGAATGCCGAACTGACTGAACATCTCGGCCACGAGAAAAATAGCACCAAAACAGGCACCAATACTCGCAATGGCTATTCATCAAAGACGGTCATGAGCAATGATGGCCCTTTGGAATTACGTATTCCCCGTGATCGAGAAGGCGTGTTTGAGCCTCAACTGGTCAGGAAGCATCAAACCCGGATCACGGCCATGGACAATCAGATCTTGTCGCTGTATGCCAAGGGGATGACGACCCGGGAAATTACTGCCGCCTTCAAAGAAATGTACGACGCGGATGTATCGCCCACGCTCATCTCAAAGGTCACTGACGCCGTACTGGAGCAAGTCACTGAGTGGCAAAATCGCCCGCTGGATGGCCTATACCCTATTGTTTATCTTGACTGTATCGTCATTAAGGTTCGACATGAGGGGCGGGTGATCAACAAGTCCGTGTTCCTGGCTCTGGGGATCAACCTTGAAGGTCAAAAGGAGCTCCTGGGTATGTGGCTGGCCGAAAATGAAGGGGCGAAGTTCTGGCTGTCCGTACTGACCGAGCTCAAGAACCGGGGACTGGAAGATATTCTCATTGCCTGTGTCGATGGACTCAAAGGCTTCCCGGATGCTATCAACACTGTTTATCCCGAAACCCGTATCCAGCTGTGCATTGTGCATATGATACGCAACAGCCTGCGGTTCGTGGCCTGGAAAGACGACAAAGCGGTCACCCGTGACCTAAAAGCCATTTATCAGGCGCCAACAGAAGAAGCGGCGTGGCAGGCACTGGACGCATTTGGCCGGACTTGGGACACCCGTTATCCCCAAATCAGCCGTAGCTGGCAGTCTAACTGGAACAATCTGTCGACGTTCTTCGCCTACCCAGCCGAGATCCGCAAGGTCATCTACACAACGAATGCGATTGAATCGCTGAACAGCGTTATCCGTCATGCGATTAAAAAGCGTAAGATGTTCCCGTCAGATGAATCTGTGAAGAAAGTGATCTGGCTGGCTATCCAGGCTGCGTCACAGAAATGGACCATGCCGTTACAGGACTGGCGAATGGCAATGAGTCGTTTTATTATCGAATTTGGTGACCGCCTGGACGGTCACCTCTAGAAAAGGCATTTACACAAAATGCAGTACAGGCTCCAGGGGGGAAGTTCCCTTGCGCGACCCGATAACCCCTATAGTACCGCAGTCTCTCCCCTTTACTTTTACGGTTGTGTACAGATAAAAACCATGAATACTGGTGTTGACATATCAGGGAAGCCCTTATAGTACAATAACTTCCGGCCTCCAAGCTGCCCCCTATATTCTGCGTTATCTGACCGATCAGGATTTACGTCATACGGTTCAGCTTCAGCTCAATAAAGGCGAATACCGGCATAAGTTACCCCGATGGATCTTTTTTGCAAACCAGGGTGAATTCACAACCGGTGACTACGAAGAAATCATGAATAAGGCCAGCGCTCTGAGTCTGGTATCCAATGCAATCCTGTACTGGAACACATCAAGAATAAGCAATATTGTTAAAGGGTTACGTGAAAATGGTGAAGTTATAGATGATGATGTATTAGCCCATATCTCTTTACTACCCTATAAACACGTATTACCCAATGGCACTTATTTTGTTGATGGGGAACTTTACGGTACAGAGCCTACCGAAAGGGCAAAACCGTAAGGTTCTGTTCAAATGCTCCCGCTGGTCCTTAGCGTACGTTTTCGGACGGTTGAGCTTCAAACCCCTTATTACATTATGCATCGCTGCGGTTGGGTGCGCTAAAAATTAGGCCGCATGATGGGGTTGTTGAGTAATATCTCCACGACCAGATAATAATCCTTCCACTGAAATATCTTCATCCAGTTCATCCCAGTGAATACCCCGGGGACTGAGTTCAAAATTTTCTCTGGCTATAGCGGGAGCATGCATTAACCGTGGAAACCAAGCCAGGGGTACACCCAAAGTTCTGGCATCACTCAGTTCGACCCACATATTGTATTCATCAAAACGTACACTTTTAGCCGAAATAGTCATTCCAAGCCTCCCTGTTTAGTTTAATTACGCCTGTCAGTTCTTTAAGCTCCCGGGCATTAAATCCATCATTTCTTGCCAATGAAACATCTGGTACTAACCAGAATTTAGCTTCCCCTTCAGCACTGTGAATATGAATATGCACAGGCTCAAGGGGATTTCCTTCGTTTGAGTAGAAGAAAAATCGATATCCCTTAAAACGTAAGATGACTGGCATTCGTCTTAGTTCCGTACTAATTAGTTCACGTTTAAACTCCACAATGAAATACTCACCGAATTCTTAACTAGACCAGCAGAACTTCCGGTCCGAGTCGTTCAAGAATGCGGAGCATTCTGAGAGCTGGGCCACTTGGTTTCTTTTCTTCACGTTCCCATTTGGAAACACTTTCTTTTGACATGCCTAACGCCATAGCTAACATAGATTGGGACATTCCATGTTGCGCACGAAGTTGTTTTATTTCAGTGCCTGTCATCATTGTAACCGCTTTAATTTGATCGTTGACTAAGCTTACAGGCGAAGTATCGATTACGTGTAGTTCTTCAGCTAACTCAAGAATATTATTTAATTTATTACTCATAGATAATTTTCTCCAAGCAGTAATGCTTACTATAGTAACAGGTACTACTTTTAAATCAAATAATTTGCATACTATGCGGGTTTTATGAGCGAAGCGAATGAAAGGCGGCTCTCATTATCCAATGGAAACAACGCGGTTGAACCGCCGAAGCCAAGAGGGAGTTAATGGGGACTAGAAACCCCTTCTTCCTACTAAGCTAAAAAATTATCAGAGAGTTTTTGGGTTTAATAAGTTCTGCCAGAGGCACGCAGTGATCACGCCATAGGCGTGATGTATCTGCGCGTTAGCGGGCGTTTACGACCGCTTACGGGACGTTATTTATGGAAATTTTCCCTTGAACGTAGTGAAAGGGACTAACTATCGAGAGTTGCAGCTTTTAGGCTCAACTCGATTTTTTATTCCTTATTTATAAGGCTTGTTTTGTTCAGGAATAAACTTCGAAATTAATGAAAGATTAAAACACATATTCGAAGCTAACTGTTTTATTTTTATACTTCTTAGCAGTTTTGAGCAAAAAAGCTGTTTCGGAAGCGGAAACAATCGAAAAAAATGAAGAAGTAGATAAGTTGACCGGGTAAGAAACAATCGAAATTTATTACCATGTGAAACACCGAAACCGCGCTAGGCACGGTCAGTTGGATTTGTCTTTAAGGAAACTCTCGCTAAGTTAGAATGATTCCTTCTTGTTCAAGTAACAAGCGATAGAATTGTTCCGAGTATTCACTTACGTGAGGATACTGTGCCTTTAGTTTGTTTTTTGCGTAGTGAACAGCAACCGGTGTTGTTGTTTTTTGCCATTCGACAAACATACTCCAGTAGATTGAATCTGATTTGTCCTTTTTACGTAGATTCGCCACTGAACGCCGCGTTCTCTCAAGTTCGGCTTCCAGATTTTCCGCTTGGTTATCCAGAGTCTCAATGTTGTCTTCGATGTGTTTCAGCGCTTCGTTTTTCTGTTCCTGTAAATCCTGAGCAACCACTGAGCGTTTAATCTTTTTCAGTAACTGGCGCAACGCATGTTTATTTTCTACATCAATACCCAATCGCGCCATGTTCAATAAATGACGTTGGTATTTTTTTTCCAGATTTTCAAGCTGGCCACTTTTTATAGCCCAGTTTTGGAAGTCAATTAAGCTCTGGCGGATTTCGTTACGGGGAATGCCTTTGGACATGAAAAATTCTGGTTTCAACCAAATTCGCACCGGCTTATTTTGGCCCGCATCACGGTCTTTATCCCGATGGACGACAATTTGTCCCATTTGCTCAAGGACTGACAGCGCATGAAGTGCTACATCATACGATTTACGGCCGTTTTCATATTCATGCAGCACGCCCATTGCCTTAGCGATAAATTCAAAAGGCACCATTACTTCAAACAGATAATCATGACCGGGGAAAAAATCCGCATTTGCCACAAACGCCAGTGACAGTGAAGTCAGAGCTTCACGGCTCTCAGAACGTGTACGGATGCGCATCGGTTTTGGCACATAGTACGGGTTTTTCCGCTCAGAATACGGCGTATAACCCTTTTGACGAAGAGCGATAAGGTCACTATCCCGTCGCCAGTCATGGCTTTTCAGAGTACGGGATAACCGGGCAGACGTCCCTTTAGGGATTTTGATGTCCTGTTTCGGGATATTGCGCCGATGGATTTTCGACTGCCCCCGACGTAAAGCGTTGGATTCACCACGCCGGCTACGACGAACAGAGGGATCAAATGTTGATTGGGTGTGTTGATTTTTAAGCACATCCCCTGCACTTATGGCGGGTATCTAAAAGTTGCAATAGAAGTCTCATCGTTCTATACTCCTATGCAGAAACCATTATCGATTTCTGCAAGTGGACCCCATATATCTGAATGCAAGCCGCCAAGTTTGATGCAGATTGTGGGGTTTTTCTTTTTAGCGATTAGTTAATCATATTATCAACTGCCCGCATTTAGTCACCTTTCGGCGCGACTGACCAACAAAAAGCCTTGATAACCTAGCACTGTGAAACAAAAAACTCAATAAACCTTTCTAATTGTTTTACTCTCACCAATAAATCATCTGAACTTATCAGAAAAATAAAATAACTAAATAAAAATTAAACAATATAGATATTAGCACCGGAAGAATAAACGCTCAAGAAGGTTATGACGTTACATCGTTCATGCTGTGATCTGTGCTGGCTTTTTCTATTAACCGACTAATCATTTCACCCTGAGATATTCCCTCTACTTCACACATTTTTTGTAATTTTAACTTAAGCTCATTAGATACATAAACTCTGATAGTTTTATCATTTGCAGCCTTGCGGCGAGCAACAAATGCTTGTTGTTTTTCACTCCCTGTTAATGGCTTACCTTTTCTGTACGGGCGTTTTGAGGAAGAAGCAGCTGTACTTGCCTGTGACATAAAACCTCCATGCGTATAATTCAAAATCTATATATTGGCGAATAAAATAGTATATATCATAACCAGTTAACATGGGTTATTTCTGAGCATATCTACAGGTAAATTGAGGTAAAAGTCACATCAACGGTTTGACGCTTTCTTACTTAACCGTTAGTATTTTTTTCTACAAAAATGATCCATCGCCTGTCAGGATCGCCTTCGGGTGGCGAAACAAATCTATGGTCTTCCCCGTTTTTGCAACACTCATTTTGATGTATGGTTGGCTTGCTTAAATCTATCCGGCGTCTCTATGAGTATGGATACCCGCGCCACGATGAGTTC
>NZ_JBBMXH010000111.1:0-13302 GCF_037996725.1 Xenorhabdus entomophaga | reverse complement strand
CAGGGAGTACTTAGGTCAAAATGCCTTCAAAACACCACAAAGAAAATCATGTAAAAACAAGACATTGAATGCATGTTTTGAAAGACTTAATTATTAAGATCCTGTATATGAGCCACATTAGTTTCTTCAAAAAAACTAACATGGCTTTTAAATAAGCAACCGTAGTTATTTATTCAACAACTTCAATTAATGCCCTGCCTGAGCGTGGTTCAGACAATTCACCAATCGCAATCAAATCAATGTCGTGGTTGCGTGCAATGGCTTCCGCCTCTTTCACGGCATCCGGCAAAATAGCCAGCAATAAACCGCCCGACGTTTGTGGATCACACAAGAGATGACGTTGACGAACAGTCATTTCTCCTATTAAGTGCCCATAACTGTCAAAGTTGCGCCCCGTGCCACCAGGTACGCAACCTTTTTCAATATAAGCATCAACATCCGGCAATCTTGGTATCTGCGAAAACCTGACCGTTGCCTGAACGCCCGAGCCTTCACAAATCTCACCTAAATGCCCTAACAGGCCAAAACCTGTTACATCCGTCATCGCCGTGACACCGTCAATTCCCGCAAAATCTGCTCCGGCTTTATTCAGCTTGCACATGGTTTCTTTCGCAACACCTTGGTGTTCAGGCTGAAGCAAACCTTTCTTTTCAGCCGTGGTCAATACGCCAATACCTAAAGGTTTAGTCAAAAACAATTGGCTGCCTGCCTTTGCCTGATTATTACGCTTCACACGCTCAATATTGATGATACCGGTCACTGCCAAACCAAAAATAGGCTCAGGGGCGTCAATCGAATGCCCGCCAGCAAGAGAAATACCTGCCGCCTGACAAACAGCCCGACCGCCCTCAATGACTTTTTGGGCAATTTCCGGGGGTAATTTAGCAATTGGCCACCCCAGAATTGCGATCGCCATTATCGGCTTTCCTCCCATCGCGTAAATATCACTGATGGCATTAGTCGCCGCAATTCGACCAAAATCAAATGGATCATCAACAATTGGCATAAAAAAATCCGTAGTGCTAATGATGCCTGTGCCATTGCCAATATCATACACAGCAGCATCATCACGGGTTTCGTTACCCACCAGCAAATTAGGATCGAAAAATTTTGCTTGTTCACTATGCAAAATAGTTTCCAATACCTTAGGAGAAATTTTGCAGCCACACCCGGCGCCATGGCTATACTGAGTCAGACGGATTCCTGTTGACATTGTTGTTCACTCCGTTAGAAGTAACTGACAAATTGTGTTAAGTCTGGCGTTGCTACTTTTACTGGAGCCTTAAGTTCCGGCGTTCCTAAATAGAGGAACCCCACAATTTTATCATTCTCACCACATCCCAAACCTGCTTTGACAATGGGATCTTCAGTCCATGAGCCTGAACGCCATATGCCGCCAAAACCCTGGGCAACAGCCGCCATCTGCATAGCGTGAACAGCACAGCCCGCAGCAACAACTTGTTCCCATGCAGGCACTTTTGCATGTTCAACCACTTTAGCAATAACCGTGATGATCATCGGAGCACGATAAGGTGCATTTTTTGCTTTTTCTTCAACCTCTTTGCCTAATTCTCCCTCAATGGCCGCTTTTTCAAGAAGTGCGCTAAATTTATCAATACCTTCTCCCTGCATCACAACGAAATGCCAAGGACGCAATGCCCCATGGTCAGGCGCTCTCATCCCTGCGGCTAAAATATGTTGTAATTCGTTTCCTTCTGGGGCAGGTGTCGTTAAGCGGGCAATTGAACGACGATTCAACAAAAGTTCCAAAGCATTCATGATTTCCTCCTGAATAAGATAATCTGTCACAAACCAACATTCTCTGTTTATTTGTTAATGAATGAAAGCACAGAAATCGTTTTTTCAACCACTCACGTGATTTCTGGCTGACATTTACAAATAAGCTGATTAGGATAACCCCATTTGATACCATAACTGGAGACGATATGCGTACTTTATGGAAGTTTATAACGTCATTATTTAAATGGAGTTGGAAGCTGCTAAATTTCGTTCGCCAACTTATTTCTAATTTTATCTTTATCCTGCTGATTGTTGTCGTTGCCGTTGGCATAATCGCTTACCAGCACCAATCTAATTCTAACGATAATTACCAAGGTGCATTATATGTAGACCTATCTGGTATAGTTCTTGACCAAGTATCCGCTCGCAGCCCGATTGACCTATTGGGAAAAAGCCTTTTCGACTCCTCCGGTAAAAGTTCACAGGAAACTTCTGTATTTGACGTTGTTGACAGCATTCGTCGTGCCAAAAATGATCCTAAAATTACTGGAATGGTATTAAAGCTGAGTGACTTTATCGGTGCAGATCAGCCTTCCATGAGGTATATCGGCAAAGCCATCAGTGAATTTAAAGCAGCGGGCAAACCCGTTTTTGCAATAGGTGATGCTTACAGTCAATCTCAATATTATTTAGCCAGTTATGCAAATGAAATATACCTGTCCCCACAAGGCGCAGTCGATATCCATGGTTTCTCGACCAATCATTTGTACTACAAATCGTTATTGGACACGCTGAAAGTTTCTACCCATATTTTTCGTGTAGGAACCTATAAATCGGCAGTGGAGCCCTTTTTACGGGATGATATGTCAGAAGAAGCACGTCAGGCTGACAGCCTGTGGCTCAACGAGCTTTGGAATAACTACTTAAATACCATTGCCGTTAACAGGAAGACTTCTGCCGAGCAAATATCTCCTGCTGCAACTAACTTCTTTGAAAAATTTCGTAAAGCAGATGGTGATGCCGCACTGTATGCGTATCAAAACAAGCTGGTCAATTATATTGAGCCACGCAGTGCTGTTGAAAATAAAATGAAAGAAATCTTTGGTTGGGATGCGGAACGAAAGCATTTCAACTACATCAGCATCTATGATTATATTGCCCTGAAACCAGTACAAACCCCGGGCGATAATCAGGGTAACATTGCCGTTATTATTGCTGAAGGCGCGATTCTAGATGGTAAAGAAGGGCCAGGCGTAGTAGGAAGTGACACAATTGTGGAGCAGCTACGTGAAGCACGCAATAATCCTGACATAAAAGCAATCGTATTGCGGGTAAACAGCCCTGGTGGCAGCATCGGTGCATCAGAGGTTATTCGTAGTGAAATTGCTGCCATCCGTTATGGCGATGAAAAAAATAATGGTAAAGGCGCTAAACCTGTTGTGGTTTCAATGGGAGGTTTAGCAGCATCAGGCGGCTACTGGATATCCACCCCGGCTAACTACATCATCGCAGATCCAAATACATTAACAGGTTCTATCGGTGTTTTTGGTATGTTTCAAACTTTTGAAAAAAGCCTAAATTATATCGGTGTTAATACTGATGGTGTTTCAACAACGCCTCTGGCAGATATCTCCGCAACCAAAGGCATTAACCAAATAGCCTCTGATGTAATACAGTTGTCTATCGAAAATGGCTACAGTAAGTTTATCAAACTGGTTGCACATTCACGCAACAAATCGCTGGATGAAACCGATAAAATTGCCCAAGGACGTGTTTGGAGCGGCCTTGATGCCAAAAAACTTGGTTTAGTCGATCAGTTGGGTGATTTTGATGATGCTGTCAAAAAAGCCTCTGAACTGGCAGGAGTTAAAAACGTATCGCTGAACTGGATGCAGCCTGAACTTTCATTCTCTGAAAGAATGATGTTAGGTTTCACTTCATCAGCACAGGCCCTGCTGCCAAATACTTTACAGTCAATGTTGCCAGCTCCGTTTTCTCAGGTTGCTCAAGACATGAAAAAACAGGCTGTGTTTTATAACAATATGAATGATCCGCAGCATATTTATACATTCTGTCTGAACTGTGTCGATATCCGTTAAAAACGACTCATCTATACCCAATAGATTTCAGCATGAGGGACGACGGGTATACAGCAAATTTGAAGCCTGATTTCACGATCAGGCTTTTTTTATTCCCCATACTCCCTATAATCCGGCTAAATATTTTTATTGAGACGTGATCATGCAGAAGAAATCTATCTATGTTGTTTACACTGGCGGCACAATCGGGATGCAGCATTCTCCTAATGGGTACATTCCTGTCTCCGGCCATTTGCAACAGCAACTCGCAAAAATGCCTGAATTCCACCGCCCAGAAATGCCAACATTTACGATCCGTGAACATCAACCTCTGATTGATTCTTCTGATATGAGTCCTAATGACTGGGGCATTATCGTGAATGATATCCACCAGAATTATCAGGACTATGACGGTTTCGTTATTCTGCATGGTACCGACACCATGGCTTTCACTGCCTCAGCGCTTTCTTTCATGCTTGAGAACCTCAACAAGCCGGTCATTGTGACAGGGTCACAAATTCCTTTAGAAGCACTACGTTCTGATGGTCAGACAAACTTACTGAACGCCCTGTATCTTGCAGCAAACTACCCTATCAACGAAGTCAGCCTGTTTTTCAACAATAAATTGTTTCGTGGAAACAGAACAGTTAAAGCCCACGCTGATGGTTTTGATGCCTTTTCATCCCCTAACTGTTCACCATTAATGGAAGCAGGTATCAATATTCGCACCTTCAAAACAAGCCCCATTCCTGTCAAACACAACGAATTTGTCGTTAATCGGATCACATCACAACCGATTGGTGTTGTAACCATCTACCCAGGCTTATCCAGCCAAGTAGTAGAAAACATCCTGATGCAACCTGTTAAGGCATTGATTTTAAGATCATATGGTGTTGGCAATGCCCCGCAATGTGCCTCTTTGCTAAAAACATTAAGAGAAGCGACTGAACGAGGAATTATTGTGGTTAATTTGACTCAGTGTATTTCTGGCCGGGTCAATATGGAGGGATATGCTACCGGTTATTCATTGGCTGCATCAGGTGTTATCAGCGGTTATGATATGACTTTTGAGGCCGCCTTGACGAAACTGCACTACTTATTGAGCCAATCTTATATACCCGAAGAAATTCGCTACCTGATGCAGCAGAATTTGCGCGGTGAATTGAGCTATTCAGATGAATAATGAAAAGGTAAATCGAAGAATATGATGAAAACAGCATTATTACTTATCGATCTGCAAAATGATTTCTGTACTGGAGGCGCGCTGGCAGTTAAAGAGAGTGAGACTGTCATTAAAGTAGCGAATGAGGTTATCGCCCTCTGTCAGGAAAATAATAGCCAGAAGAATCATATTGCTATTATTGCCAGTCAGGATTGGCACCCAACAAGTCACAGGAGTTTTGCCGTAAACTCCGGGCAAAAAATGGGGGAATTAGGCGAACTTAATGGCATTCCCCAAATCTGGTGGCCTGTTCATTGTGTACAGGGGCAATTCGGCGCAGAATTCCATCCCTTATTAAATCAATCCGCTATTCAGGAAGTTTTTCAAAAAGGCGAAAATCCTCAGATAGATAGTTATAGTGCGTTTTTCGACAATGACCATAAAAGCGAAACTCAACTGCATGGATGGCTGACTGAACATAATATACAGCGCTTACTTGTATTGGGCATTGCTACTGATTACTGCGTCAAATTTACTGTGCTTGATGCTCTGGCTCTGGGCTACGAAACCTATGTGATTACAGATGGTTGTCGTGGCGTCAATATTCAGCCCAATGACTGCCAGCATGCCTTTGAGGAAATGGCATCCAAAGGTGCTAAATTGATCTCACAAAGTGAAATAGTATCGATTTTGTAAGCACAAACGTAACCTCATCCCCGGCTAAAAATAATTTTAGCCGGGGATGAGGTTTTTATTTCAATTCATATCAGTCTTCTGATTGTGGTTTTAATTTTGCAACCATCTGAGACTGGAATGTCGCTTTTAGCTCTTGTTTACTTTTGATAATAATTTGACCATCCGTGCCAATCGTCATATGTTCAGGATCATGATTATGCCTGGCCTGCCAAAGCATCACCGCCTGCAAACTATGTTCTTTCTGTTCTGGCGTAAGCGGTACGCCATCCTGCCATTTTCCTAATTCGACAGCCTGAACCAATCGCTGATAAATTTCAGGTGTCATGGCAGAGATTAAATCATCCAACTTCATTAATATTCCTTAACGGCTACATGGGCTATTGATATTATTTACACGACGACACTGCGCATTACTATAAGCCGACGCTATTTCAATTAATATCACCACAAGTTAATAACAGCATGTTAACACAAGAGCTGAAACGTTTCTTTTGCATGATTAAACCCAATAGTTTCACCTGAGTTTAAAAAGCAGCCTAAGATGATATTAACCTGCTGTTTCTTCTCCTGTTTCTTTATCAATAAAACGCAATGCTGCTGAATTGATGCAGAAACGCTCCCCTGTCGGTTTGGGGCCATCGGGAAAAACATGTCCTAAATGAGCCTGACAATGGCTACAACGCACCTCTATCCGATGCGTATTATGTGAATAATCATCAAGGTAAGTAATGGAATCATCATTGATCGGCTGGTAAAAACTCGGCCATCCGCATCCAGAATCAAATTTAGTATCTGAAATAAATAATGGCTGGCGACAACACAGACAATGGTAAATACCATTTTTTTTGTTGTGCAGCAGTTTTCCTGAAAACGGCGGCTCAGTGCCTGCTTCTTGCGTAACATGACGCTGCATTGCACTAAGCTGTTCTATAGAAAGGGAAATATTTTGACTTTTAGCCATGATGACCACCTTTTAAGGCCAATATTTTCAACAAAAAATCAACATAAACATGTTAAAACGCATTCTAACCCATTCAACATGGCAATTTACCTTACTAATTGTGATAAGTCTCACATATCTAATCGATGGTAACTTTAAATATCTCCCTATACCCCGATAATGGTGTGCGTAGAGCTTGTCCCGGCTGTATAACAAGCGTTCAGATAGTGATTATTAAATTGATCTTTTTCAATTGTTGACACGATTCCGCTTGACGGCTGGCAAGATTTTGGTAACTTTAGAAACAACTTTTAATTCACTAAAAAATAGCTGGTGGAATACTATGACTATCAAAGTAGGTATTAACGGTTTTGGTCGTATCGGCCGTATTGTTTTCCGTGCTGCACAAGAGCGTTCAGATATTGAAATCGTTGCTATCAATGATCTGTTAGATGCAGAGTACATGGCTTACATGCTGAAATACGATTCAACCCATGGCCGCTTCAACGGTACTGTTGAAGTTAAAGAAGGTCAGCTGGTTGTTAACGGCAAAACCATCCGCGTTACATCTGAAAGAGACCCAGCTAACCTGAAATGGAACGAAGTGGGCGTTGATGTTGTTGCAGAAGCAACAGGTATCTTCCTGACTGACGAAACTGCACGTAAACACATCGCTGCAGGCGCGAAAAAAGTTGTTCTGACCGGCCCATCCAAAGACAACACTCCAATGTTCGTTATGGGTGTCAACCACAACGCTTATGCAGGTCAGGATATCGTTTCTAACGCATCTTGCACCACTAACTGCCTGGCTCCACTGGCTAAAGTTATCAATGACAAATTTGGCATCGTTGAAGGTTTGATGACAACTGTTCATGCAACAACTGCAACTCAGAAAACTGTTGACGGTCCTTCTGCGAAAGACTGGCGCGGTGGCCGTGGCGCAGCGCAGAACATCATCCCATCTTCTACCGGCGCAGCAAAAGCAGTAGGTAAGGTTATCCCAGAACTGAACGGCAAACTGACGGGTATGTCTTTCCGTGTTCCTACTCCTAACGTTTCTGTTGTTGACCTGACTGCCCGTCTGGAAAAACCAGCAACTTACGCTGAAATCTGTGACGCAATCAAAGAAGCAGCAGAAGGCGAGTTAAAAGGCATTCTGGGCTATACTGAAGACGACGTTGTTTCTACTGATTTCAACGGCGAAAAACTGACTTCTGTATTTGATGCAAAAGCAGGTATTGCCCTGAACGACAACTTTGTAAAACTGGTTTCCTGGTATGACAACGAAACAGGTTACTCAAACAAAGTTCTGGATCTGGTCGCTCATATTTCTAAATAAGCGAGCTTTCTCCATATTCAAAAGCCACCTGTTTACGGGTGGCTTTTTATATTCCCCAATTTATATTTTCAGAACATTGAGCTATTCTTGAGCCTTAGCACTACTACTCATTCAAAATGTTACCTATTCAGGTTTACATAAGGTTATGACAAATGCTTGATAAAATTTTTTCATTACCGGTTGTAGAACAGATATCCCCTTATATCAGTCAACGAAACATCGACGGCTTTCCTTTGATTGTTGTTTTCCATCCCAAAGCTCGCGGTGCGATTAGCATTCAGGGAGCACATTTACTCACATGGCAACCTGATGGTGAAAAAACCGTATTATGGTTAAGTGATCAAACTGCCTTTAGAGCAGGTACAGCAATTCGTGGTGGTATTCCCATCTGTTGGCCCTGGTTCGGCCCAGTTTCGGCTCCCAGCCACGGGTTTGCCCGAATACTGCCCTGGGAGCTCAAAGCACACCATGAAAACGAAAATGGCGTTATTCTGACATTTGCTCTCCAGAGTAGCGCATACACCCATAAATTATGGCCACATGAGTTCACGCTGATTGCACGCTTTAAGTTAGGGGAAACCTGTGAAATAGAGCTGGAATGTCACGGTGAATATCAGGCTACTGGCGCCCTTCACTCTTATTTCAATGTCAGTGACATCAATCAGATTCAAGTCAGTGGGCTTGGTGCCCATTTTATTGATACTGTTGCAGACAGAGAAATGTACGTTCATGAAAATTTAATGTTTAAGGGACGAACAGACCGTATTTATACAGAGCCGGATGATTTCAGCTTATTGAGAGACTCGCAGTGGAAGCGAACGATTGAAATACACCACTACCACCATAGCGATGTAGTATGCTGGAACCCTGGTGCTGAACTTTCCAATAATATGAAAGACATGAGCCGAGAGGGTTATAAAAACATGGCCTGTATCGAAACTGCTCGTATCAATAATCCATTGCATCCCAGAAATGGCGATCCTGATCGATTGTCCGTTATTATTCGCTGCCGCAAAATTCCTGATGATTATTAGATAATAAGTAATGAAAAGCTGAACTTTGCCACAACAATTGCAAACATTCAGCTTTTCAGTAACTATATGTTTTTAATGCCTAATTGTTTTCAATACCTATCTGGAAGAAAAATCAAAACGTATAAGTAATACCGGACCAAATAATACCGGAGTATGAACGATTGATCATCGGACTATCTTTAATTTGATTGGGTAAGTATTCGACACGTCCTGCCATGAAGGCTGCCCAACTTTCACTAATAGAATAATAACCAGATAATTCCAAATAAGGGCTCCAGCTATCTCCTGGAGTGTATTCAGCCAACCCACTACGTACCGACTCTCTTTTTGTTATGCCATAGCTATAGCGGTTCTGTTTTTTACTATCCCAAATCACACCAATACCGGGTTTCAATACCCAATCACCTTGCTCAATACTATATAAATAGGAAAAGTCAGCACGGAACCCCTTACTCTCTCCTAACATATCAGCAGCCACAGAAGCACGCAGTGTTCCCCAGTCTTCATGATGCTGATAAGTAAAGCCACCCATCATCGTGTCACGACGGCGATCCAGCTTTTTCATTTGTTCATTTTTACTATCTTTGGGATGAAAGGCTTGCGGAGAATAAAATACATCAACAGAGAGTTCGTCTTTGGGTTTATTCCAGAGGTAATAACCAGCGGTCAACGTATGAAAATAAAAGTTTTCACTTTCATAAGAAACCATAGGAACGGGCAGAAAATTATCCTGCGCTTTCATGCCCTTGTAAGGTTTAGCCTCATACACTGCCGACAAACCAACAGACCATTCACCAGCATATGTCACAGAAGAAAATAAGCACAGACCAGCTACAGCAATAAATACCTTATTTTTATTCATATTAAGTTATTTCCACTTTAATGAGTCTTTGTTAATTTAGTTTCCTGTAAAACAAATAGCTAAAAAACATTCGTATTAAAAAAACAAACACCAATATGCAAGGGCTGAAAAAGCTCCCACGACATATCAGCTTAACGATTAATCATACAGTATTAGATATATTTTGTGCTGCCCGCCACGCTGAAAAAATCACATCAAATATTGTGATCAGCACAGTTACTCAAAAATAAAAACGACCCGGCGAGATGATTTATTAGGCATAAAATCATTAGGAATAGAATGATTTTCCATGGAATAATCCAGAGAAAGCAAAACCCTCTGGATTACTTCAGAAATATAAGGCTATTCAAAATACCTTAACCGAACAACTCGGCTTCCTCGGAAGATGGCTTTCAGTTAAGCATAAGAAATTAAGTAACAGTGACAGGGACTCTTTTTGCTAAAGCACACAGAAGCTCATATCCAATAGTGCCTGCCGACTCTGCAACTTCATCCACGGGTAGTTTTGTTCCCCACAATTCGACAGTGCTGCCTATGGTTGCCTGTGGGCATGGAGTCAGATCAACGGTCATCATATCCATTGATATAGCTCCTAATAATTGAGTACGGATACCATCAACTATGACAGGGGTTCCCGTTGGAGCATGTCTCGGATAACCATCCGCATAGCCACATGCCACTGTACCTACACGCATGGTTTTCTGAGTTGTATAGCGGCTGCCGTAGCCAATTTTTTCTCCTCTGGGAAGCTCGTGAACCGCAATGATTTCACTTTGCAACGTCATAGTTGGTTTCAACCCAATATCCGCAATATCACGCCACTTTCCGCTTGGAGATGCACCATAGAGAATAATACCCGGGCGAACCCAATCGCCATGTGTCTTCGGATACCACAAAACAGCTCCAGAATTCGCCAAACAATGAGGAAGTGAGTTCATTTGCAAGCGTTCAACAACCGCAAATTGCTCATTAACACCAACCCCATTATCAGAATTGGCAAAATGAGTCATTAAAGTCACTGAATTGACATTATTGATCCTTCTTGCTTTCGAAACTATCTGCGGAAATTCTTCTACTGTGAACCCTAACCGATTCATACCACTATTAAGTTTCAAATAGATATCAATGGGGTTGTCCAACCTGGTTTTTTCTATCTCCTCAAGATGCCAATGACTATGTACTGCGGTTGTCAGACGATACTCATTAATAATGCCTAAATCCGATGGTTTGAAAAAACCTTCCAATAACAGGATTGGTCCCTGCCATCCCTGTTCCCTTAAATAAATAGCTTCATTCATATCGAGCAGTGCAAACCCATCTGTCTTTATGAGTGATTGCCATATTCGATCCAATCCATGCCCATACGCATTCGCTTTCACTACCGACCAGACTTTACTGTTACCAACCCGTTGGCGAATAACCGATAAATTATGGCGGAATGCTTCGAGATGGATCGTTGCCAAAATAGGACGTGGCATAACGACCCCTTTATTCTGTGATTTATGCAGTATGTAAATGAGGCTTCATCGGAAGCACTTTTATATTGAACCCATTGATATATCTAAATACAGAGAGATCATCTGCCGCAATATCAGGCTGTTTACCTGAAATTAAATCAGCCAATAACTTCCCTGAACCACAAGCCATTGTCCAGCCTAGTGTTCCATGCCCAGTGTTTAAATATAGATTCGGATATTTGGTTGGGCCAACGATAGGAGTTCCATCTGGTGTCATCGGACGTAAGCCCGTCCAGAATGAGGCTTCTTCAATCTTGCCACCTTTGTGGTAGAGATCCTGCACAACCATTTTCAATGTCTCACAGCGATGTTGAAGAACATTCAAATTAAAACCGACAACTTCTGCCATACCACCGACGCGAATACGATCATCAAAACGAGTAATTGCAATTTTGTACGTTTCATCGAGCACAGTCGATACGGGTGCCCTTGATTCATCCATAATCGGCATCGTTAATGAATAGCCTTTCATTGGATAAACCGGAATTTTGACGAGATTTTTCAATATCTCTGTGGAATAAGAACCCATCGCCACCACATAATTATCAGCAGTCATGATGCCATCATCACATTGAATACCCGATACTTTATGCCCATCCACCAAAATCTGCTTAACGTGCTTATTAAAAATAAATTTCACACCAGCATCTTCTGCCATTTTTGCCAGTGTCTTGGTAAAAATCTGGCAATCACCTGTTTCATCATTTGGTAATTGCAATCCGCCGGTCAGTTTATGGTAAGTATGGGCAAGAGCGGGTTCCACCGTTGCTAATTGTTCGGCAGTCAATAACCGATAAGGCACCCCTTCCTGCTCTAACACAGCAATATCATTGGCAGCATTATCAAATTGCTTAGCTGTTCTGAACAGTTGCAGCGTTCCACCCTGGCGCCCTTCATACTGGATACCGGTATCTGCCCTTAATTGCTTAATACAGTCCCGGCTATATTCTGCCAAACGTACCATTCTGCTTTTATTCATGGCGTAATGGCTTGCATCACAATTACGCAGCATTTCCCACATCCAGCGTAATTGAAACAATGAGCCATCAGGACGGATAGCCAGAGGTGCATGTCGTTGAAATATCCACTTTATTGCTTTAAGTGGGATCCCAGGTGCTCCCCAAGGTGTTGCGTACCCTGGTGATATTTGACCAGCGTTACCGGCACTCGTCTCTTCAGCGGCACTATTCTGGCGGTCAATTACAATAACTTCATGGCCTTCCTGCGCAAGATACCACGCGCTGGTTACACCAATAACGCCACTGCCTAAAATAAGAACCTTCATTTTGCACTCCGTTGGTGAATCACTCTCACAAGAATAATATGCTAAATATAAAAATCCAATACAGAATAATAGGCTGTAACATAATTAATCAATTTTTAGGATTCAAGTCACAACTTCATTACAAACTCAAGATAAGGCACTTATTTGAAATGAATGTATAAATCCATAAATTTAAAATAAAATCAATGAAATAAGATAGAATTAAATTCTACCAACCCCTTTGATTTTCATCTTTCAAAGTGATTTTTGCGGTAAAAAAGAAACATTAAATTCACAATGCAAATTTACACAAAAAACCAACAAAAACAAAAAATACAAAATAAAATTCCAAATAAATATTCATTGGATAGAATAATAATTTAAAAAATTGAATTATACAGTTTGGATGAATTTTCAACGTTAAGTCCTCAAGAGAAATTAACTGCAAATTGGCGACCATAACTTTCAAATAAAGTATTTAGCCCATGATCCATTGTCTCCTGAGTCCAAGTGATAAAACGTCGCCAGTGATATTTAGCCTGTCTCCAGACGATTTCAGTCAGATTCAGCTCTGGGCTGTAGGCGGGAAGGTAAAGTAAAAACAGGTTGTGTTCTCGTAACCAGCGACTTTTGATTTTTTCATCTATCCTATGATGGATACGCGCATTAT
>NZ_JBBMXH010000110.1:0-13355 GCF_037996725.1 Xenorhabdus entomophaga | reverse complement strand
CGTTTTAGGTGGACTGATTGCTTACTGCCTTAAATTGAAAAAACCATCACTGAAAGTTTTCTACTTAGAAGAAGATGTTCCAATGATGGCTTAAGCAGAATTCGGGTTAATAAGCTAACCGGTCACGCCTTCAATAGTTAGGCCCCTTAGCAAAGGTAGTCTTCCTGTTCGATGACAGTCCCTATTATTTTGTCGTGCATCCCTTCCGATTCGGAATAACCCACCATTAAAATCAGTCAGCCAAATCAACCTGCTGATTGTCAATCAGTCTTGTTTGGCCTAACCATGCAGCCATAAGGATCACGGCTTTTTTGCTTTGTGCTGTCAGTGGGGCCAGATTTTCTGCATCGCGGATAAACAATTCATCAGGCATAAAGCCCTCTTCCCGTAAATGCACAGAGGTTAATTCAATCAGGCGCTCTGTATCCCGCTCTCCATTCCTTAAGCGTTCCGCTATACATTGCATAGCCTTATTCAGCAACGGTGCAATTTTTTTCTCTTCAGCAGACAAGAGGTTATTACGTGAACTCAGAGCCAATCCATTTTTATCACGGATAATAGGCACGGATACCAATGTAATGTCGTAAGCCATATCTGCAATCATTTTGCGGATAATCTGCAATTGCTGAAAATCTTTTTCACCAAAATAAACCAAATCGGGTTGGATTAAATTAAACAATTTGCTGACAACCGTCGTAACGCCACGAAAATGCCCCGGACGGCTGGCACCTTCAAGCATATGAGACAGCTCTGGTACTTCGACAAACGTTTGATTGCTGTTTAAACCGTTCGGGTACATTTCGCCAACGCTGGGTGCGAAGACTAATTCAACATTGTGACGGCTTAGTTTCTCGCAATCTTCTTGCAAGGTCCGGGGATAATTGACCAGATCATCTTCCCGGTCAAATTGCATTGGATTGACGAAAATACTGACAATAACAACATCAGCCTGCGCTTTGGCGGTCTCAACTAATGCCATGTGACCATCGTGCAGATTTCCCATTGTAGGGACAAAAGCAATACGCTTGCCAGCTTGACGCCAACGGCGGATCTCACGGCGTAAAATGGGGATCGTTTCTATAATCAGCATTGCTGTACTCCTTTAATTAGCAGTCATGCTGGGGGAATAATCAACTGAATGAGTGCGCTTGATCAGGATAAGCACCGCTTTCTACCTGTTCTTTATACAGGCGGATAGCATCCCTGACATTGCCAGTTTCTTTGAGAAAGTCTTTGGCAAATTTAGGAGGTCTTGCGGTAATGCCTAAAGCATCGTGCATAACCAGGATTTGAGCATCTGTGCCATTACCGGCACCGATTCCAACCACTGGGATCGTGGTGAGCTGGTCGGTAATTTGACGTGCAAGCTCGGCAGGAACGCATTCTAACAACAGTATTTGCATGCCAGCATCTTTTAGGGCGATAGCATCGGTCATTAATTGATTTGCGGATGATTCATCACGGCCCTGAACTTTATACCCGCCGAGGATATTAACGGATTGCGGCATTAAACCTAAATGGATACAGACAGGGACAGAACGCTCAGTCAGCATTCTCACAGTATCACAGAGCCAGCTTCCACCTTCAATTTTAACCATGTTGGCACCGGCACGCATGAGCTTGGCTGCATTCTCACAAGCTTGCTCTGGTGTGGCGTAACTCATGAATGGCATATCTGTAATTAAGAAAGAATCCGGCGCTCCAGAGCGAACGCAACGAGTATGGTAAATGACATCTTCCATTGTGACGGGTAAGGTAGAATCGAACCCCTGCACAGTCATACCCAGCGAATCACCAATCAGCATGACATTGATGCCTTGTTCGGCGAAAAGGCGGGCAAAACTGGCATCGTAAGCTGTGATAGTTGCGAACTTACGTTTTTCTTTTTTTAACTGACGCAGGTCAGCCAGGGTGGTTGGTTTCATTATTATCTCCTGAATAGTTATACCCGTTATCTTTCATGCTGCGGTCGTAGTTGCAACCTGAAATCCATTAGGTATAGGGCCTATCCCATTGGCTTGTTAAAAAAGCACCCAATAGGATAGGCCCTGATTATCCAGAAATCGGCCACGGCTGTATGAGATGTTGAATTACAAAATATGCGAGCTATAACCAAAGCATCAGGCCATTTTCTGGAACTTTTTGTAATCGTTCTGCCAGTGTTTCTCCATCGGGGAACACAAGATCCGGTGCAATTTCTGCAAGCGGATAAAGCATAAATTCGCGCTGTTTTAGACCATAGTGAGGAACCGTCAGGCGTTCAGTATTAATCATATGATCACCAAACAGCATGATATCCAGATCCAGTGTTCTTGGCCCCCAGCGTTCATCTTTGCGAACACGGCCCTGCGCCAGTTCGATTGCCTGAGTGTGATCAAGCAAAGTCTCTGGTGGCAATTGAGTTTCCAATGCGACAGCAAGGTTGAGATAATCAGGCTGATCCTGTGGCCCCATTGGTTTAGTCCGATAAAAAGATGATCGAACAACAAAAGTGGTATCAGGGATATTTTTCAAAGCAGCAAGTGCATTATCAACTTGCTGCAAAGGATCGGCCAAATTACTGCCAATGGCAATATAAACCCGGGTCATATTAACCGTTGTTCCTGTTCTGACGAGTGTACCCACCACGGCGGGGACGTGTCCGGCGACGAAGGGGTTCATTACCCAGTTCTGATATCATTCCACGCTGCTGCGAAGGTGTTGACTGCTGGAATTCAGTCCACCAATGTACCAGCTCTCTCAGCTCATGGCGTGGCTCAATACTGGCACGTAACTCCAATAAATCATATGCAGCACGGAACTTAGGATGCTCCATCAGTTTATTCGCGCGCTTTCCCTGACGACGCGGCAAGCGAAGCTGAAGTAACCAGATATCCCGCATGGTCGTGGTGTATCGCTTCGGAATGGCAATCGAGCGGCACTGCTCATCAAGAATGTCATTCATTGCCAGTGCGAAAGCATCGTAATACTGCAATCCGCCTTCCTGTGACAGTTTTTCCGCGTGTTCGAGCAATGGATACCAAAGCATGGCAGCGAATAAGAAAGCCGGGTTAACCCGCTTGTCATTCTGTAAGCGGTAGTCGGTATTTTTCAGTACCTGCGCCAACAGTTTTTCCATCGGAGAATCAGCGCCTTGGGTGAAACAGCGTTGAATCATGGGGAATAATGGCTGGAACAGATGATATTCGCGCAGCAATTTATAGGTGCTGTAACCTTGCCCCGACTGTAGCAGTTTCAGTGATTCTTCGAACAGGCGTGCTGACGGAATGTCCTGCAACAGAAACGCAAGGCGTGGGATCGGTTCAGCCGTGGCTGGCTCAATGGTCATGTTCAGTTTGCTGGCAAAACGAACAGCCCGCAGCATACGTACAGGATCTTCCCGATAGCGCGTTTCTGGATCGCCAATCAGGCGGATAATACCTGCATTGAGATCTGCCATGCCACCGACATAATCCCGCAACGCAAAATCATCAATACCATAATAGAGACTATTGATCGTGAAATCGCGACGGGCTGCATCTTCTTCAACCGAGCCAAAGATATTATCACGCAGTAACATACCGCTCTGGGCTTTATGTGACTGGTTCCGGTCATTGCTTTCAACTTGCTCATGTGGCCCGCGGAAGGTAGCAACTTCAATGACATCCGGCCCAAACATAATATGGGCAAGGCGAAAGCGGCGGCCAACAAGACGACAATTGCGGAACAACTTACGCACCTGCTCTGGTGTGGCGTTAGTAGCTATATCGAAATCTTTGGGCTGCTTGTGCAGCAATAGATCACGAACGCCACCGCCGACCAGATAGGCTTCAAAGCCTGACTTATTCAGGCGGTACAGAACTTTCAGGGCATTATCACTAATGTCTTTACGTGAAATCGGATGTTGCTCCCGGGGGATCACAGTGATCGGGGAGTCCGAAGGTTTTGCCTTTGCGGGTTTTTTCCTCATTTTGTCGTTGTCGGCATGTGATGAAGATGAATGATTTCCTCTGCGACGTTTACGCAGAGAACTGCTCTCTGTTTGAGCAGAATGGTCAGATACGGTGGCTGGCCTTTCACTGACTGCCTGTGTGTCGCGTTTTACCCTGTTATCGCGGATCAGCAAATTACGGCAGAAAGTTGCTACTCGGTTAAAAATGGGACACCTCGATAGTGACTAATCAATTAAAACAAAAAACAACCGCCAATCATAACTTACTGGACATTTTTTGAGAATGCTTACAGCGCTAATAGCAACACTTTATTTAAATTGGCAATAGGTTATGTTTTTTGGCGAAATCGCGTTTATATTCCAATTGTCGATAGCCTGCTGTAGCAGTTGTTCTGTAGTGAGATCCTGCCAGCCTACGATAATTGGTTGATTCAAAAATGATAACGCATCAATAAGCAATGGCCTTGGATCACTCAGAGGGATCGGCTGGGCATGATTTTGCTTGGAAAGCTTATTTCCTTCTCTATTTAACACGAGAGGTAAATGCACATAATCCGGCGTCTTAAAATTCAAGTGCTGATACAGAGATAGCTGGCGAACCGTTGGTTCAATTAAATCTGCCCCTCTGACAATTTCAGTGACGCCCTGATAGTTATCATCAATAACGACGACAAGATTATAGGCGAATAACCCATCTTTGCGATGAATAATGAAATCTTCTTCCGCCATTGCCGTAGATACGGTGATGTGCCCTTGTAATTTATCGCAAAACCCATCAACCGGATGGTGTTGTTTCAGGCGAATTGCCACATTATGGTCCGGTAATCGTAAATGACGACAGTGTTTATCATAAAAACCGCCCAGTTGTTGAATGCGCTGGCGGGTACAGGTACAGCAATAGCTGTTTCCCTGCTGTTTTAACTGCTCGAGGATGGCGCGATAGGCTTCATGGCGTTGGGATTGATAAAGAACGTCGTCATCCCAGTAAAGGCCATAATGCTCAAGGGCTTTCAATATCCGATTGGCGGCTCCGGGGACTTCCCGTGGGGGATCTATGTCGTCAATACGCATCAGCCATTTCCCATGACAGGTACGTGCTTGCAGATAACTGCCCAGTGCCGTTACCAGGGAACCGAAATGGAGATCGCCGGAGGGTGACGGAGCGAAGCGCCCGATATATGACGAGGAATGTTCAGATTGAATCATATCAGGATCAATGTAGGGTTAAGTACGGCGCTGTTCAGCGCCGTACTTAACCCTATTTTGTTAGCCAGCCATTTGCTTTTCGCGAATTTCAGCCAACGTCTTACAGTCAATACATAAATCGGCTGTTGGGCGAGCTTCTAAACGGCGGATGCCGATTTCAACCCCACAGGATTCACAATAGCCGAAGTCGTCCTCTTCGACTTTTTTCAGCGTTTTCTCGATCTTTTTGATCAACTTACGCTCACGATCCCGATTACGTAATTCAAGACTGAACTCTTCTTCTTGCGCCGCACGGTCAACTGGATCAGGGAAGTTTGCTGCCTCATCTTGCATATGAGATACAGTACGGTCTACTTCATCCCTGAGTTGATTGCGCCATGCTTCCAGAATCAGCTTGAAATGCTCTAACTGGGCATCGTTCATGTATTCTTCGCCTGGCTTTTCCTGGTAAGGTTCTACCCCAGCGATGGCGAGAATGCTTAAGGACGAGGTTTTACGTTTTTGCCCTTCTTGCATAATGCTTCTCCTTACACACGCACTATCAAACAGCCCCCCAACAGCAGGGGGGAAAAAAATAGGCCGCTATAAATAGCAGATGACTGCGAGGTTGGCAATTGTTCCTGCCATTAGTTTTGCAATGCTGTGAAGGCTGACATGTTTACTGCTTAAATATATCGCAAAACTAACCTCATCAGCATGATCTGTTTACAAATTATCCTATTGATAAAAAAGGCAATTTGTCACTTAGTATCATCCTGCCTTCTGTCATGCTGGCCTTGTAACAAATAACTTCGACCCCTGAATTACATGCTTGTTCCAAAAGAAAAGCATAATCATGGTCAATATGTTTTGCTGCCGCAACCTGACTGATCCCAGAATGTAAAACAGCAAATAACAGGACAGCCCGCTGACCTTGTTGTGCTATCAATGATAGCTCACGTAAATGTTTTTGCCCGCGAATTGTTACCGCATCGGGAAAATAACCATAATTTTCCTGTAGCAACGTTACTGACTTGACTTCAATATAACAATTAACTCGTTGTTTTGATTGTAACAATAAATCTATACGGCTTTTCTCTTTTCCATAACTCACCTCACGGCTAATTTGCTCATAACCAGATAATTCCGAAATTACCTTTTTTTCAATGGCTTGATAGACCAGCTCATTGGCTCTGAGGGTATTGACACAAATCCAGTGCCCATTTTGAGTCTGCGTCAGCTCCCAACTATTCGGGTATTTGCGTTTGGGATTGTCGGATGTGGAATACCAGACGGTATCTCCCGATGTAGCACAACCTGTCATTGCACCCGTATTGGCACAGTGTATGGTAAGTGTTTCTCCTTCTGGTGTAAGGACATCCGCCAGAAAGCGTTTATAACGGCGTATTAAAGTGGCAGGCTTTAGAGGTGGTGAAAATTCCATAAACTTTCCTTCATAACCCGTGATCGACAATCTCAGTAACCTGAAATTCGATGAAATGAAATCAAAGATGCTAATGCTACAATGGCATCTGTTGAAAGTTAATCCATTATGGTGATCCTTTGTTATTACCTATTTATGACGTTGTAGAATCCGTCATTGCTGAATTGCAAACGTCGAAACAGGTGCTGCTACATGCACCCACAGGGGCAGGAAAATCGACCGGATTACCATTGGCGATTTTGAATCAAGCATCGTTGGCAGGCCGAATTATTATGCTGGAACCTCGGCGTATTGCCGCGCGTAGCGTGGCTGAACGCCTTGCTGAGCAATTGAATGAGCCTGTTGGTATGACCGTAGGCTATCGGATGCGCTCTGAAACTAAAGTCAGCACTTCGACACGCCTTGAAGTGGTAACGGAAGGGATTCTAACACGCATGCTTAAGCAGGACCCTGAATTGAGCGGTGTTTCTCTCGTCATCCTTGATGAATTTCATGAGCGTAGTTTGCAGGCGGATTTGGCGCTGGCGTTGTTGCTTGATGTACAGGAAGGATTGCGGGATGACTTGCGTGTTCTGGTGATGTCTGCAACGCTGGATAATCAGCGTCTTTCTTCTCTATTGCCGGATGTGCCAGTGATTGTATCAGAGGGGCGTAGCTATCCGGTTGCAAGATCTTATCATCCGCTTTCTTCGCATCAACCTTTCGAACAGTCAGTCGCATCGACAGTCTTGCGTTTATTACAGCAGGAGACGGGATCACTGTTGCTGTTTCTGCCCGGTATCGGTGAAATTCAGCGTGTATTTTCGCAGCTGGAAGGAAAGGTCAGCGACGATACATTATTGTGTCCATTGTATGGTGCGTTGTCGTTGTCAGATCAGCGTAAGGCGATAGCGCCAGCCCCCATGGGGATGCGTAAGGTCGTGTTGGCGACCAATATTGCAGAAACGAGTTTGACGATTGAAGGCATCCGGCTGGTGGTAGATAGTGGCCTTGAACGTACCAGCCGGTTTGAGCCGAAAAGCGGCCTGACGCGTTTAATCACCCAGCGCATCAGTCAGGCATCAATGGTTCAGCGGGCAGGGCGCGCCGGACGGTTGGAATCAGGCGTTTGTTGGCATCTGTTCAGTCAGGATCAGGCAGAAAGGGCGGCGGAACACAGTGAGCCGGAAATCCTGCATTCAGATCTCAGCAGCCTGTTGCTCTCCCTTTTACAGTGGGGATGCCGTGACAGTCACCAGCTTCAGTGGTTGAATAACCCTCCACAACCCGCATTGGCTGTTGCAGAATCGTTGTTATTGCGATTGGGGGCATTGGATGAACATCAACAATTGACAGCCCGCGGCTGGCAGATGGCGGAATCCGGTAGCGAGCCGCGTTTGGCGGCAATTCTATGTTCGGGTAAAGAGTGGGCAGGAAAGGAACCTACAGAAAAGGAACAAGACAGTTCGGCATTGGCAACCGCAGCAAAACTGGTCGCGATTCTGGAAGAACCTCCTCGCCGTGGACAACCTGATATTACTTATTGGATGACATCAAATCAGCGCCATTGGCAGCAACGGGCTAACCAGCTTATCAGGAATCTTGTGGGCAAGAATGGAAAGCAGGGTGTTGGGAACCAAACAGAGAACATTTGCCTTGATGTTATCCCTGAATTATTGGTACAGGGATTTCCAGACAGAATCGCCAAAAACCGTGATAACCTTGGGCGTTTTCAGCTCGCTAATGGATTGGGTGTCGTGCTGGAACATGAGGAACCACTTTCGGGAGAAGAGTGGTTGGTTATTCCATCGTTGCAGCAGCTTAATACGCCCGATGCCAGAGTATCGCTTGCCTGCCCTTTAGATATCGGGCATACCTTACGACAATCTCCGCTTCTGTTTACTGAACATACAGCCGTGGAGTGGGATGATAACAAAGGCTCATTGCGCGCATGGAAGCGTTTGCAATGTGGGCGTTTAGTTGTCAAAGCTCAGCCTCTGGCAAAACCTTCAGAATCGGAATTACAAGAAGCCTTGCTGAATTGGGTTCGGCAGGAAGGTTTGTCAGCGTTGAATTGGTCACAGGAAGCGTTGCAATTGCGTATTCGTTTGCAAAGGGCAACAGAATGGTTGCCGGAAATAGAGTGGCCGACGGTTGACGATGAATCCTTGCTAAGTACCCTTGAGCACTGGTTGCTGCCTGTGTTGGGCGGCATTGGTGATTTGAAAGGACTGCGTCAGATTGAACTTTCATCTTGCCTGATAAGTTTGCTTGATTGGCAGCAACGGCAAATACTGGATAATGAATTGCCTACTAATTACACTGTGCCAACTGGGAGCAGGATCGCTATCCAATATTTTAACGATAAGCCGCCCGTACTGTCAGTCAGAATGCAAGAGATGTATGGGGAGCAGCAAAATCCGGTATTGGCGAAAAGGAGAATTCCGGTTGTCATTGAATTGTTATCTCCTGCCCATCGTCCATTACAGATCACGCAGGATCTCGCTGCATTCTGGCAGGGAGCTTACCGTGAAGTACAAAAAGAGATGAAAGGGCGTTATCCCAAACACTTATGGCCAGATGATCCTGCCAACACGGCGCCGACGAGGCGCGTGAAAAAATATATGTGATTACTTTTAATTCATATTCCGGCATTGAATAAACATTGGAGAATTCGGTATGTCTGATGATGATCGTCAGCCAATCGGACGCAAGGGCAAAAAATCGGGGCCTCGTCGCGGGCGCACATCAAAAAAACGCGATCGGCGGGATGACTATGATGATTATGAAGATGATGATTTTGACGACGATGAGGATGAAGTCATGACTAAAAAAGGGAAGAATACCCGACCATCCAAGGCCCGCCCCCCCCAAAACAGAGGGAGCTGGTTTTTGTGGCTGCTGTTAAAAGTCTTTATTGTGTTGACAGTATTGTTTGTTATTTATGGTTTTTATCTGGATAACAAAATGCGCCAGCGTATCGACGGTAAAGTTTGGGATTTACCCGCCGCAGTGTATGGACGGATGGTTAACCTCGAACCCGGCATGAATTACAGTAAGGATGAAATGATCCATTTACTGGAGGGAATGCAGTATCGGAAAGTGACCAGAATTACCCGTGCAGGTGAGTTCATTGTCAAGGGTAATAGCATTGAGATGCTGCGTCGTCCATTTGATTTCCCTGATGGTCAGGAAGGACAAATTGAAGCTCGATTGACCTTCGATAACAATCATCTTTCCAGCATTCAAAACATGGAAAATCAACGTCAGTTTGGTTTTTTCCGCCTTGATCCGAAATTGATCACCATGATGCAATCGCCGAATGGCGAGCAGCGTCTGTTTATCCCGCGTCAGGACTTTCCTAAATCATTGGTTGAGGCGTTACTGGAAACGGAAGATCGTTATTTCTATGAACATGACGGAGTCAGGCCGCTTTCCATTGCCCGTGCCGTATTGGCTAACTTAATGGCGGGGCGCACGGTTCAAGGGGGAAGTACCCTGACGCAGCAATTGGTGAAAAACCTGTTTCTTTCCAATGCACGTACCTTGAGCCGTAAAGTGAATGAAGCCTACATGGCGTTATTGATGGATGCCCGTTACAGTAAGGATCGCATCCTTGAACTGTACCTGAACGAAGTCTTTCTGGGGCAAAGTGGAGACGAGCAAATCCATGGTTTCCCTCTGGCGAGCCAGTACTATTTTGGGCGTCCGATCGGGGAACTGACTTTGGATCAGCAGGCGTTGCTGGTGGGTATGGTCAAAGGGGCATCTTTGTATAACCCGTGGCGCAATCCTAAAGTGGCACTGGAACGCCGTAATGTCGTGTTAAAAATTCTTCAGAGCCGAAACGTTATCTCTCAGCAACAATATGATGAATTGAGCGCCCGCCCATTGGGTGTGAAGCTGAAAAATGAGGGAATTACACCACAGCCTGCTTTTATGCAGTTAGTGCGTCAGGAACTACAGGAAAAGTTAGGCGATAAAGTTAATGACTTATCGGGTGTGAAAATCTTTACCACTTTAGATCCGGTTGCACAGTTTGCGGCGGAAAAATCGGTGGAAGAAGGTATTGTTGCTTTGCGGGCAGCCCGTGGAATTAAGGGTCTGGAAGGAGCGATGGTTGTTGTTGACCGTTTCAGTGGCGAAGTTCGTGCAATGGTGGGCGGCTCCCAACCGCAATATGCCGGATTTAACCGTGCATTGAATGCCCGCCGTTTGATCGGCTCTCTTGCCAAACCAGCGACTTATCTGACGGCATTGAGTCAGCCGGATAAATATCGCCTGAATACTTGGCTGGCAGATGAACCTATCTCTGTCCCTCAGGCCGGAGGAAAACCTTGGGAGCCGAAGAACTTTAGCCGTACTTTTAGCGGGCGCGTTATGCTCATAGATGCGTTGGCACGCTCAATGAACGTTCCGACAGTTAACCTGGGGCTGGATGTTGGGTTGGATCGCATAACCAGTACCTTAATTTCCCTGGGAATTCCTGCGAAAGAGATTAAACAGGTTCCCGCCATGTTATTGGGTGCGATTGAGTTGACGCCAATGGAAATGGCGCAAGAGTTCCAGACCATTGCCAGCGGCGGTAATCGTGCAAAACTCTCCGCCTTGCGCTCTATCATTGCCGAAGATGGTACGGTAGTTTACCAGAGCTACCCACAGGCAGAACGGGCTGTTCCGCCACAGGCTGCTTATCTGACATTATACGGTATGCAGCAAGTCATAGCGCGAGGTACAGGCCGTTCATTGATTGGAAAGTATGGCAAATACAATTTGGCGGGGAAAACCGGAACGACTAATGATCTTCGTGACAGTTGGTTTACGGGAATTGATGGTAAAGAAGTGGCGGTTGTCTGGACTGGGCGCGATGACAATGGCCCTACTAAATTGACAGGGGCGACGGGAGCATTAAAGATTTACGAGCGTTATCTGGAAAACGAAACGCCATTGATACTGAATAACCGTCCGCCGGAAGATATCGTGGATATGTCAGTCAATGAAAATGGCAGCTTCGATTGTGCGGGTAATGGTGTCAGGATGTTGCCGGTTTGGACCGACGATCCACAGGCTTTGTGTCAGCAATCAGAACAACAGCCAATAGAAGAGAATGGGGAAGAAGCGCCGGGCTGGCTGCGTGAGATGTTTGGTCAGTAATAAAAAAACTCCCCATCCGTCTGAATTGGATGGGGAGTTAAATAATTCTTTAACTATCAATTGGTTAATAATTTTAAATCAAATGACTGAAAGGCATCATCTTTGGGAGAATAGCCTAATATTTTTCTGGTTTGGGTGAGATCGAAGCGTTTAAACCGATTATTGGAAATGCCGTGGGCGATAAAGAAAGTAATATCTTCAGCTTCAATAGCACAATTAATCAACTGGATTGCGTCCTCAGGGCTCAACCAAGCACTAAGATCGCGGGCATTTTTGAGTCCATGATTATCCCTGAATTCAAAAGCACCTATTCTCAGTGCGACGGAAGACAAACCTTTTTGGGTCGCAAAATAGGAACAAAGTGCTTCTCCATAACATTTTGTAACACCGTATAAATTAGCCGGGGATACCGCTATCCCATCAGGTATTTGTTTATCGACAGGATATCCCTCAATTGTTTGTGCGCTGCTGGCGAAAACAAAACGACGACATTCAGATTGAGCTGCAGCTTGAAGAAGATAAGTTGTTGTTAAAATATTTGCTGGTAATAAATGTTCAAATTCAGCATCAGCATGAGGAATTCCTGCAAGATGGATGATATTCTCTACACCAATTATTAATTGTTCAGCGACAGAAGGGTCGGATAAATCAGCAAGAATAAAACGATGCGGAGTTTTGACGAGATAGTCGGGTTGTTTTTGGTCTACAAGGGTAAAAATATAATGTTCCTGCATGGACAGAAAGAAAGTCCGCCCTATACGTCCACTTGCACCAGTTAACAAAATAGTACGTTTTGGCATTATCTTTTTTCTCAATTAGAACAATGGGAATAGGTTAAACATAATATATAAATATAATCTCAGGAATAATAACTTATAAATTGCCATTTTCTCTTTATGTTGCAATGAATATACCAGATAAATATAAAATGCAATTGTTTCAATCTATAAGGACAATACCTTGAACCTGCTTATCTTATCCCTACTCTTTATTACCGCTGCGTTATTACATGGCATTAGCGGTATCGGTTTTCCGATAGCCAGCACAACCGCATTAAGCTTATTTATGCCATTAAAAGAGGCAGTTGTATTAGCGTTATGGCCAACATTATTGGTTAATATTTTTAGTGTAATATCGGGCGGAAAGATTGGTCATATTTTATATAAATATGGTTTGTTAGCTTTCTTTTCCCTGCTCGGCAGTTTTATTGGTGCAAAACTGTTATTTTTAATTAATCCGGCCTATTTGCAATTATTGCTGAGTGGGGTAATTGCATTTTACATTATCAATAGTACTCGTGGCAGTAACTTGCATTTGCCAGAAAATCCGATTGTTTTATCTCTATTTGGTTTCGCCGCCGGGGTTATTGGCGGTGCAACCAATGCGATGTCGCCTATCTTAATTATGTGCCTATTGGCAATGAGCAGTGATCGCCATGAAATTGCACGAGCAGCGAATTTGTGTTTTTTACTTGGCAAGATCAGCCAATTAATCGTATTACGCCATGAAGCATTGGCACTGTTTTCCTCGGATTATTTATGGCCGGTAGTGATATATAACTTTTCAAAATGGTAGGAGTGTCAAAGAAACTCAGTCCAAATTTTGCGAGTTTTGATTTTCCAGAAACAAAAAGGCAAAAAAGAGGACTGAGTTATGCTTATC
>NZ_JBBMXH010000109.1:0-14089 GCF_037996725.1 Xenorhabdus entomophaga | reverse complement strand
AATCTTGCTGTGACATAGCCTTTGTTCCTTTATTTCTCTCAGTTTGGCGACTTAAAGTTATAAAGGAGCGGCTATGTCATTTCAACTCACCACGAAAGTCGAGCATCGCGTGAATACTACTTTTTCTAAACGATCTAACTATTGGGTTCATGACCCATTTTTGTGCCTCACCGGTGACTGTGCTATTTAATTTACCCAGCGCGTAAGATTTGGCCTGTTCGGTCAGTTGCGACGGCGAGGATGACAACATCCCGCTAACCTTTTGCAGGCCTTGGGCAATCAACTCCGCTTTCACATCCTCATTATTATCTCTGTTCGCTTCATTTTCTGTTTTCGGTAAAAATCTTTCTTTCATCTGATGCTCAGGTTGGCTTTCACCCACAGCCAGAGCACTCACGGATATAAAGGGTAAAAATAAAGAATATATAAAAATCCCGAATCGAATGAACTTATTACTCATGTACGAGTCCATATATAAACACCTCATAAAATATGAGCCATTGAGCAGCTTTTAAGTATTAGACGTCAGATAAACTTAAAAAAAACAATATTTCTATGCACTTAACATACATTAGGAAAAGTTTTATCATTATGCGTAATGAAAAATTATTATTGCCTGATAACCAAAAGTAATCTTATTATTCTTAATATATTTTATTGGTCATTATTTATGGATAGAAACTTAGCAGTAATTACTGCATGCCTTTCATACTGCTGAATAAATAGCGTCTATATTTTATCTCAAATTGTTAGTACGATAGTCTGGCGTTTATGCGCAATCGTTCCCAATAGATATCAAATCACTTCCTGACTTCTCATGGCATAACGGCAGAAAAATGATGAAAATTGACTTGAGCAAAATGGTGACTGAAAGTCGCAATCCCGCCAGTACCTGTATTGATCAGTTATCGACGCTCAATATGCTGCGCGTTATCAACGATGAAGATAAAAAAGTCGCTATCGCCGTTGAAAAAACCCTGCCCCAAATTGCCTGTGTCGTTGATAAAGTCGCCGAAGCCTTTCGTCAGGGTGGACGCTTAATCTATAGCGGAGCGGGAACATCCGGGCGTTTAGGTATTTTGGATGCCAGTGAATGCCCCCCAACTTATGGCACGAAACCAGAACAAGTGGTCGGTTTAATTGCGGGTGGGCATCAGGCAATTCTAAAAGCGGTAGAAAATGCCGAAGATAATCGTCAATTAGGCACAGATGATCTTAAGGCACTACAATTTAATCAGAGAGATGTCCTGGTGGGGATCGCTGCCAGCGGTCGGACGCCTTATGTATTAGGGGCAATGGAATATGCCAAATCGGCCGGTGCCACCGTAGCCTGCATCAGTTGCAATCCAGACAGCCCAATGGTGCAATTGGCTGATATTGCTATCACCCCTGTCGTGGGGCCGGAAGTGGTGACCGGTTCTTCCCGTATGAAAGCAGGTACGGCACAAAAACTCGTACTGAATATGATTACGACCGGTGCCATGATCCGCATTGGCAAGGTATATGGAAATTTGATGGTCGATGTGGAAGCCACCAATGCCAAATTAATCGAACGTCAGAAAAATATTGTCATGGCAGCCACTGAGTGCAGCAGGGAAATAGCAGAACATGCCCTGAATGCCTGTAATGGTCACTGCAAGACCGCAATTGTGATGATTTTATCGGGCATCAGTGCCGAAGAAGCCAAAGTGTTATTGGCAGAGCACCAAGGATTTATCCGGCCAGCTACCGCTATCTCGAAAGACCGATAATCATTACCTCTCTTAAGGGGTTCTAAATGACTAAAATTAATCAGGATATGCTGGTCGAAATACTTCACACCATTGGCGGGGCTGGTAACGTTGCTCACTGCGGTAATTGCATGACCCGCCTGAGGTTGACTCTGCGCGATGATTCACTTGTCGATAAGGCCAGATTAAAAAAAATCACCGGGGTATTGGGCGTCATAGAAAGTGATGAACAACTCCAGATTGTCCTTGGCCCCGGTAAGGCCCAGACAGCGGCGGACATGATGAATACTTTATTAAGTGAATCACATCATCTCAGCCATTCAGAGCCACATTCTGACACACTAAAAGAAATTGCCTTTTCCAACAAGAAGCACCTTAAAGAAAAGCAAACCAGCTCAGTCCATAAATTTCTGGCTAAATTCGCCACCATCTTTACTCCCTTAATCCCCGGGTTTA
Organism: Xenorhabdus entomophaga; assembly: GCF_037996725.1. Classification (NCBI taxonomy): domain Bacteria; kingdom Pseudomonadati; phylum Pseudomonadota; class Gammaproteobacteria; order Enterobacterales; family Morganellaceae; genus Xenorhabdus; species Xenorhabdus entomophaga. The sequence goes on along the minus strand of NZ_JBBMXH010000109.1, from coordinate 11,903 downwards.
TCGCCGTCGGTCTGTTATTAGGTTTTGCTACCTTGCTGGAGCAGGTTTTTATCAAAGGAGCCGAAAATCCCGACGCCATATTGGTGGAAATAGTCGGCTATATGAAAATCTTCAGCAAAGGCATGTTCAGTTTTCTGAGCATCCTGATTGGCTACAATGCACAAAAAGCCTTTGGCGGATCAGGCGTTAACGGTGCCATCATCGCATCCCTGTTTGTACTGGGCTATAACGCCGAAGCCACCAGCGGTTTCTATTCTGGTATCAACAACTTCTTTGGTTTTTCCATCGATCCCCGGGGCAATATCATTGGCGTTCTGATCGCCTGTATTCTCGGCGCTTGGGTAGAAAAACAGATCCGCAGAATCATGCCCTCTGATCTGGATATGATCCTGACGTCTGCTATCACCCTGCTTATCATGGGAGCCGTTGCCTTTATCATTATTATGCCTGTCGGCAGTTACTTGTTTACTGCGATGTCATGGCTGTTTATGAATTTGAATGGCAACCCATTCGGTACGGCTGTTTTGGCGGGATTGTTCTTAATCGCGGTCATGTTTGGCGTGCATCAGGGCTTCGTTCCTGTCTATTTTGCCTTGATGGATGCACAAGGATTCAACTCTCTGTTTCCCATTCTGGCAATGGCAGGAGCTGGTCAGGTAGGTTCTGCTCTGGCGTTATATGTGAAAGCCAAAAAAGGCTCATTGCTTCGCACTCAAATTAAAGGTGCCATCATTCCGGGCTTTCTGGGGATTGGTGAACCCTTGATCTATGGTGTCACCCTCCCCCGCGTAAAGCCTTTTGTGACCGCTTGCCTCGGTGGTGCGGCAGGAGGATTTTTTATCGGCCTGATTGCCTGGTGGGGCTGGCCTGTCGGGTTAAATAGTGTTTTCGGCCCTTCCGGGCTAGTCGCCCTGCCCTTAATGACATCCAACAGCGGTATATTTACCGGGATGGCAATATATGGTGCAGGGCTGATTGTCGCTTATATCGCTGGCTTTATGCTGACGATATTCTTCGGGAGCAAAAATATCGATCTGGACTGATTCGGTCAGACCCGCCTTAATTTAACCATATTAAGGGTACACAAGCGGCGGTCAGAATACCCATTGCAATATTGAACATAAACCACGAGTGACGGCTTCGCAGCAATCGGCCAATCAGTGAACCGAGCATAAGCCAGACCGCACCTGCGATAATGCTGGAAAATAACATCACTATGCCAATGGTTAAAATGGAAGAGCCATATTGCTCTCCTGCCAGACTGTAGCTACTGACCGCTCCCAATCCCATCAGCCATGTTTTGGGATTCAGGAACTGTAACAACCACCCCTGATAAATTTTGATAGGTGGCATTGACGGCATTGAGGTATCCAAGCGCTTATAATGCGAAGTCGCTGTTTTCCATGCCAGCCAGAGTAAATACAGGCTACCAAGCACTTTGAGGCCGGTATGTATGGCAGGGTAAATCAATAACAACGCCGCGACACCAAAAGCAGACAGCAACAAAATTGTCTGCATCCCCAAAACAATACCCAAGCAAAGCGGAATGGAGCGACGAATACCAAAATTGGCACCCGATGATGTCAACAACATATTGTTTGGACCCGGCGTCACCGCAGAAATAAACATAAACGTACTAAGAGATAAGATCAGGCTTACAGTCATGGGTAGATTCCCCTCACCCAAATGGTCAACATTTCCTTTCAAGAAAAATAACAGTATGTTATTCCACACACAAGATGACTAATCATGAAATCAATTCATTATGAATTACCACATCAGGAACAACCACAATGATAATTCCGTGGCAACAACTGGAAACTGAAACACTACTTAGCCTGATAGAAAGTTTTGTCTTGCGGGAAGGCACAGATTACGGCGAACAAGAAAAAACACTTGAACAAAAAGTACAGGATGTTAAACGCCAACTTGAACGAGGTGAGGTTCTGCTGGTATGGTCTGAGTTACATGAAACCGTCAATATCATGCCCAAAGAGATGTTCCGCCCATAAAGCCTGACTTGTTTTATTCACTCTAACTGACTGATTAAAATAAAGATAACTCAATTTTTATTGATAAGGAATCTGTTCATGTCTGCCAAACATCCTGTCATTGCCATTACTGGCTCCAGTGGAGCAGGAACAACGACCACCAGTGTGGCTTTCCGCAAGATTTTCCAGCAAATTGGCGCGACTGCCGCAACCATTGAAGGGGATAGTTTCCATCGTTACACTCGTCCTGAAATGGATGCTGAGATCCGCAAAGCGAGAGAACAGGGCAGGCATATCAGTTACTTTGGGCCAGAAGCCAATGATTTCAGCATGCTGGAAAAAGCATTTTCTGATTATGGGGAAACCGGCAGCGGTCGCTGTCGAAAATACCTCCATACCTACGATGAAGCCGTACCCTATAACCAGGTACCGGGCACTTTCACACCGTGGGAACCCCTGCCATCAAATACAGATATTCTGTTTTATGAAGGTCTGCATGGCGGTGTTGTCACGCCACAACACAATGTCGCCAGCCATGTTGACCTGCTGATTGGTGTTGTGCCTATCGTTAACCTTGAATGGATACAGAAACTCATCCGTGACACCAGCGAACGCGGGCATTCCAGAGAAGCCGTTATGGATTCCGTTGTCCGCTCAATGGATGACTATATCCGCTATATCACCCCCCAGTTTTCACGCACCCACATAAATTTCCAGCGCGTTCCTACGGTTGATACATCTAACCCCTTCTCCGCCAAGGCTATTCCGTCACTGGACGAAAGTTTTATCGTGATTCGATTCCGTGACCTAACCCAAATTGATTTTCCATATTTACTGGCGATGCTTCAGGGTTCATTTATTTCCAGTATAAATACCATTGTTGTTCCGGGTGGAAAAATGGGACTGGCGATGGAGTTAATTATGGCGCCGATCGTTAAGCAATTACTGGAAGGCCAAAAAATTTCATGACCTAAACTGCATTTTATTTTAAATAAAGCAGACAACAAAAAATAATGTTGTCTGTTTTATTTAAATAAATAAGTCGTTCTTGCAATAATAAAGTGGCTGATAAAAATCAGTTTTAGCCAGAACAGTGAAGCTGCATAAAGCTCATCACTACGGAAACGCTGTTCAGAATTAATAAATATACTGTCAATAAAATAACCTCTCTAAACAGATTTCTGGTAATCTGGCAACCGGTTTAATATGCTGAAGCGATACAGGGGAAGACAGAAACGTTTTCCTGTGTTACAAACAAGGTTACAAGCGAGATTGGCAAGTTATATGGGGTGAGATCAATATGCCATCACTTTGGCATTCTTATAATCCATATAAAATTCCTGCTTGTCAGTTTTTCAGCAAGTTAATATGTTAAGCTATTGACTTTATAAAGCTAGCCTGAAGAGAAACCATCTGTTTCTCACATCATAAAGGCAGAAATAACAACAGAGGATAAAGCGAATGGTTCTCGGCAAGCCACAAACAGACCCTACTCTTGAATGGTTTTTGTCACACTGCCATATTCACAAATATCCATCCAAGAGCACGCTTATTCATCAAGGTGAGAAAGCAGAAACGCTTTACTACATTGTTAAAGGTTCGGTTGCTGTTCTAATAAAAGATGAAGAAGGTAAAGAAATGATCCTCTCTTATTTAAATCAGGGGGATTTCATTGGTGAACTTGGATTATTTGAAGAGGGGCAAGAACGTACTGCATGGGTGCGAGCCAAAAGCGCCTGTGAAGTGGCTGAAATTTCCTACAAGAAATTTCGCCAGTTAATTCAGGTTAATCCTGACATTCTGATGCGTTTATCTGCTCAGATGGCAAGTCGTCTACAAACAACTTCCGAAAAAGTAGGCAACCTGGCCTTTTTGGACGTTACAGGCCGTATCGCCCAGACGCTGCTCAATCTGGCTAAACAACCTGATGCCATGACTCACCCTGATGGTATGCAAATCAAAATTACCCGTCAGGAAATTGGGCAAATTGTGGGTTGCTCCCGTGAAACAGTCGGTCGCATTCTTAAAATGCTGGAAGATCAAAGCCTGATCTCTGCACATGGTAAAACTATTGTTGTTTACGGAACACGTTAGTTCCCGATAAACCTGAAATTCAGCCAGTGCAATTTATTACATCCGCACTGGCTTTTTTTGTTGCTTCTCCCGGCCGTTATTTTATTGATTCAACCATTTATTGATTTAACCATCGCGATATCGCCATATCCAACCGCGCCATGCCTTCTGTTATCTCATCCTCAGCGATAATTAATGATGGCGTAAAGCGTAAGATACTGTCTCCCGCACTCAATAGCATCAATCCGTGTTCCGCCACTTGCTGCAATATCTCTCCGGCCTTGCCTTGATACTCCACTTTCAATACAGCGCCAATAAGCAACCCTTTTCCACGGAATTCATGAAAGATGCCGTATTTTTGGTTCATCTTTTCCAGTGCATGAATGATCATATCGTGGCGTTTTTCCACTCCCGCCAATACTTCTGGTGTGTTGATGATATCCAAAGCGGCACAACCGATAGAACAAGCCAACGGATTGCCTCCATAAGTTGTTCCATGCGCGCCTGTTTCCATCGCTGTCGCAATCGTATCTGTCGTTAGCATCGCACTAATCGGAAAGCCTCCTCCCAATGCTTTTGCCGTCGTCAGAATATCCGGTTGAACACCATAATGCTGATAAGCATACAACTTGCCTGTACGCCCCATTCCACTCTGGACTTCATCAAAAATCAGTAGCGCCTGATGCTTATCACATAACTTCCGCACCCCATAAAGAAACTCTGCCGTTGCAGGCATAACACCACCTTCTCCCTGAATCGGCTCCAGAACAACGGCACAGGTGTCATCATCGATTACCGCTCTGACAGCATCCAGATCATTAAAAGGAACGTGTACAATATCCGCTGGTTTAGGCCCGAACCCTTCGGCATATTTCGGCTGTCCTCCCACCGAAACAGTGAAAAATGTGCGTCCATGAAACGCATGATGAAAAGCAATAATTTTGGTTTTATGGGGATGATGGCGGGTAATCGCGTAACGACGGGCCAGTTTAAATGCCGCTTCGTTAGCTTCCGCTCCGGAGTTAGCGAAAAATACTCTCTGTGCAAACGTTGCATCAATCAACTTTTTCGCTAAAGTTAAGGCGGGTTCATTGGTGAAAATATTGCTGACATGCCACAATTTTTCACCTTGCTGTTTCAGAGCCGCTACCAAGGCCGGATGGCAGTGCCCCAGAGCCAAAACAGCGATACCACCGGCAAAATCGATATATTCTTTGCCCTGCTGATCCCAGACCCTGCTACCTTGCCCTTTGACAGGAATAAAATCCGCTGGCGCATAAATTGGCAACATAACCTGATCATAAGTATTCCGGCTATTTGCTGTGTTTTCTAGCATTTCCCTCACCTTATTTTTCTATTTGCCACACCGAAGTGAAATAATAGTCACTAAATATGAATAAAAAATCAAATAGAGGCAAATAAAAAAACGAGTGAGGGATTACCGATAATATCCGGCTAATACTTAAGAAAATTATTCAACAACTCATGTCCCTGCTCACTAAGAATACTTTCCGGGTGAAATTGCACCCCTTCCAATGGCAAAGTACGATGACGTATTCCCATAATTTCATCCACATCGCCATTGCGCTGACTCCATGCCGTCACTTCAAATGACGCAGGAAGCGTTTCAGCAGCAATCACCAGCGAGTGATAACGTGTAACGGTCAGTGGATGATCCAATCCCTTAAATACCCCTTGCTGGCAATGATGGAGCAGGCAAGTTTTTCCGTGCATCACTTCACGGGCTTTGACAACGCTGGCACCAAAAGCCTGGCCTATCGCCTGATGCCCCAGACACACGCCCAAAATAGGCAGTTTCCCGGCAAAATGTGAAATCGCTTCCAGAGAAATCCCTGCTTCATTTGGCGTACAAGGCCCGGGAGAAATCACTAAATGTGTAGGTGCTAATCTTTCAATATCTTCAAGCTGTAACTCATCATTACGCTTAACTAACACCTCTGTCCCTAATTCACAAAAATATTGATATAAATTGAATGTAAAAGAATCGTAATTATCTATTATTAATAACATAGGAGTATATCCTACTGATTTTATAGTCTTATAAGTTGCCCTACCCCATTGGGGCATTATGTATTCTGTATTACGGTAAAATCAGGTAAAGCAGTATCAACGGCAACGGGGGAATCATCATACCACAGAAGGATTTTTAAAATAGTGGCACAGAAAATCCCTAACCAACTGCGTCACTTATACCACTATGTTACTTATACCGCTATAGTGAACAACGGTGGAGAAAGGAGATGGGAGAGAATACGAACGGTATTCAAACAATCAATAATGATTACCCGAATACCGATTACCTCTTGCTAAAACGATTAAGACTCAACCTTAGCTGACAAAATCACAATAGGTTTCACAGGTACGTTTTGGTAAGGCCCAACATTTTCTGTTTTGACCTGAGAAATTTTATCCACGACATCCATACCTTTTACGACCTTACCAAAAACGGCATAACCAAAATCACGCTGACCGTGGTCAAGGAAAGCATTATCAGTCACGTTAATGAAAAACTGGCTGGTCGCACTGTCTTTATCTGCGGTACGTGCCATGGCGATAGTGCCACGCAGATTACGCAAACCATTATCTGCTTCATTCTTAATTGGCGCTCTGGTGGTTTTTTGCTTCATATCTTTTGTAAAGCCGCCCCCCTGAACCATAAAGCCGGGGATAACACGATGAAAAATAGTGTTGTTATAAAATCCCTCATTGACATACTCAACAAAATTCTTGGTGGAAATTGGCGCTTTGTTGCTGTCCAACTCAATTTCGATTTCTCCGGCTGATGTTACCAGCTTCACGTGAGTTTCGGCAGCCAATGCTGGAACAGCCACTGCACTGATAGCACATGCAGTGATAAGCGACACAAAAATACGTTTAAACATTGATGGTTCCTTTATTTTTGAGGTCAACAATAAGATTAATAACAACAAAACTTATTAAGTGTAATTCCCAATAGAACTAAGTTCCAAAGATTTACCTACATTTACGAGTATTTTAGGGAAATAGAGGGAAAATCTATCTATACGGCTCTTATATTCGCATATTTGCGCAAGAGTTAATTTAAGAATAACCGCTATATTGGGGCGTTTTCCGGGCTGAAGGACACCATAATCACATTGATTCACTTAATAAGTGGCGGTAATGGGAACTGAAATTCCCATCCAAGTTTAGGCAGGAAACAATTGCAAAATGGTAGGTATTGTCACTAATGCAATAAGTAGAGAAATGATAATGGAGAGGGAAATAACTTCCTGTTTGAAACCATATTTATTGGCAAAAACATAAACTCCCGCCCCGATAGGCTGTGCAGCCATGACAATCGCGGCAATCAGCCAGATATTACCTGCCTGTTGCATACCAAATAGATAGTAAGCGCAGATAAATGTAATCAGTGGCTGTATGCCTAGTTTAAGGCACAACATCGGCACAGCTAATTTTAACGCACCGCTGTTGATATGCTCTTTGACTTTAAGCCGGGATAACCCCAACCCTAAAGCAAATAATGCCGTTGGGCCTGCGGCATTACCTAAAAACTCCGCAAATGATTGCAAGAATTTTGGAACAGGAATACCAAAGCAAACGAAGACCAATCCCGCAATAACTGAAAGGGTCAGAGGGTTGCTCAATGTTGTCTTTAATGCACCAACGAGACTTTGGCTAATAGATATTTTGCTGCCCGATTGGCGTGCAGAAAAAATATCGTAAGTAATGATGACAGCCATAATAGCAGGGATATTATGCAGAATCGTGGCGATGGCAGCAGGAAGTGCAGCGGATTCACCATAGACAGAAATCAGGATTGGAACGCCCATATATCCTGTTGTGCCGTAACACGCTCCCATGCTTAAGATCGACGATTGCGGCAAACTAATCCCCATGATTTTTGCTACCAGCACTCCTAAAACATACGCAGCACCAATACCAGCAAGACTTGCTGCTATAAATCCCCACTGTTGCAGCTCACTAATATCTGCACGGGCAATGGCAAGGAACAATAAAGCAGGGAGTGCGATGTAAAGCACATAATCATTGATTAATTTATCAGAAAGCCCGCTATCAGGACGCAAGCGCCCAAAACAATATCCGATAAATATAACCAGAAATATTGGTGCGACTATCATAAACATTTGAGGTGATTCCACATGAATTTTTATATAACGTTTCGGAAATTCCCTGGTGTATTAGATTTTGTCCAGCTATCTAAAATAAATGTTGGCTAACTTTTTTGGTCATGTTGCGACAATCATGCAGTATTGTTAAATAAATAATTTCTTTCTTATCATTGAATTTATCAATGATGATAACAAGGGCGACTCTATGAGGCTGGATATTCGTACTGATCGTTTTGATGGGCGCGGTATAACGCTTGAACAACTGCGTGCCTTTGTGTTTGTTGCTGCACATGGCGGTTTTGCTAAAGCCGGCGAAGAATTGGGGCGTACACAATCTACACTTAGCCTCAGCATTAAACGGCTTGAAGAAGATATTGGCTGTCGTTTAATCGATCGGCGTCAGGGCTATGTTATTGGATTAACAGATGAGGGAAAGCAGCTTTTACCTGCGGCAAAGGATATTCTTTCTCGTATGACCCAAGCACTACAAGCGGTGAAAAAATTCCAGTTGAGGGGCAAAATTGCACTCGGTGTACCTGACGATTTCAGCATTACAAACCTACACAAAGTGATTTCTTGGTGTTTAGCTGAACATCCCGAATTAAAAATAGCGATCACCACAGGATCATCACCTGTCCTTTCTGCTTTATTGGAAAAACGGCAACTAGATATGGCCATTACGAAAGAAATAGCAGGGCAGCCAACCAACGCCAATAATAAAAGCATTCTGCTTATTGATTCCTTGCACTGGGTTGCTTCAAAAGCTGTGTATTTCAACGAGCTTCAGGAAATTCCTCTGGTTATTTTTCCCGAGGGCTGCGTTATTCGCAAATATGCTATAAAGACACTGGAGCATATAAATAAACCGTATTTCTTTGCATATGTCAGTTCCTCATTTGAAAACATAAGGAACGCAGTAGAACACGGATTAGGGGTTGGGCTATTGCCACGCAGGGCATTAACCGATGGCCTGTATGTATTATCAACCCAACATGGCGTGCCCAGCGTTCCAGCCATTCAGCTTGTTTTGCATGTTGCAGCACAGAGCGATTTACACTCGCTTTTTGCTGATTATCTGCGCCGTTCATTATCAGAATAATAGCGGTATAAATGTCAAAATAAAGTTACACCTGTCCACAAGCGGCAGCTCTCGGTATAATCACCGCGCTATTTTCGTGTATTCCTCAGGGAGATGACCATTTTGACCATCAAAAGCTACAACTATCACATGACCCACTTTGTCACGAGTGCACCTGACATTCGCCACCTGCCTCAAGATGTGGGCATTGAGGTCGCGTTTGCCGGTAGGTCAAATGCGGGTAAATCCAGTGCCCTGAATGCACTGACCCGCCAGAAAAGCCTTGCGCGCACGAGTAAAACCCCCGGCCGTACTCAGTTGATCAACTTATTCGAAGTGGAAGACGGTGTCCGTCTGGTGGATTTGCCGGGCTATGGTTACGCTGAAGTGCCGGAAGAAATGAAGCGCAAGTGGCAGAAAGCCTTGGGAGAATATCTCCAGAAACGTGAATGCCTGTTAGGGCTGGTAGTGTTGATGGATATCCGTCACCCGCTGAAAGATCTGGATATGCAGATGATCGAATGGGCTGTCGTGATGCAGGTTCCTGTCATGGTATTGCTGACTAAGGCCGATAAACTGGCATCCGGTGCCCGTAAGAGCCAACTGGCGAAAGTCCGTCAGGAATTGACTTCTCTGGATGGCGATGTTCAGGTCGAATACTTCTCTGCTCTGAAAAAGTTCGGTATCGATAAACTCGAGCAAAAACTTGATCTTTGGTTCAATCAACCTGCCATTGAAGCGGAATAACTTCCGCTGCATTCACTACATTCTCGCCTGTATAAATCGGACATAAAAAAACGCCCCAGTCAAAAGAGATGACTGGGGCAGCTAATATTCAGCTAAATCCGATTACGTGAAGTAAAAGGTCTGAAAGATAGAACATCTTACCTCTGTACCCTACGCCGACAACTTTACCCTATTCCTCTAATCAAAAAAAGACTTTTTTGTAATTAATTTTCATAAAATGCCTCGATTCAGCTTCTATTATTTAATCAAATCAGGTTATAACGCCATCATTTATGTATTTTAATTACATAATTGTGAGATCTAGATCTAATACCAAACCTAACCTAAATTGTTGTCACAAGCCTTCTCACGGTGTGATCCGGCTATTTCTGGTTTATAAAACCAACAGTGATTTCATAAAAATCACTCATAGAAAGATCATCTGCATAAAAAATAGGGCACCGAGTAGCAACTTGTATGTTCGGTTTGCTTTTAAAGTTGTTGAGCTGGCAGGGGAACTTCATGTGAGCGGCAAGCGTTATAGACAACGCATAGAGAGACATAACCTGAACATTCGTCACTGTCAATAAGTTGGAGTTATGGCCCCGTTTGGTAATAAAATAAATTTATGATTATATATTATTTAAAAAGTATAATTTAATTACTAACAATCTGATAGACTAAACAATATATAAGTTGGAATAATAATAAATTAATTTAATTGTTTAATTTTAGACATTAATAAACTTTTTCCATATGGGTTTTTTAAAGTTATTTACATATACAGCCAGAATGCGCGTAGCTGAGTTGGAATAGTGAATTGACCAGAATTTACTCTATCATATACCGAATTCCGATACAGATAATTAAAGGATAAAGATACCTTTTATAACAAGATAATGAGTAAAAATAATTACTTTGCCATCAATAATCAGGCCACCTGACAACACTCAAAATATTTAAGTATTTGTTAAATATTCAGAGTGTTGTTTTGGGATAGCTATTTAATAGAGCAAATTAGAAACGATAGCCAACGCCAACCATCCATGTTCCTGCTTTAGCCTGTTTCAAATGTGAATATTCGTAGGCAACATCAACAGCAACATTTGATATTGGGTTAAATTGTAAGCCGGCCCCGTAGGCAAGAGCTGTTTTCTTTTCGGTCGTGTTTGAAAGCGTTTTCTGGTGATCTTTAATATTAGCGACACCAAGCAAGGTATAACCGCTGATATAATCATTAAAACGGTATGTTGAACCTGCCATCACTGAACTATAAGTAATACTCTCATCAGCGTTACGGCCTTTTTTATTTACAGGCTTAGGCGCGTAGTAAAGATTTAGCTTGGTTTGCGTGACCGAGCCGATAACACCCCAATTATCGTTAATCTCATAACGGTATTTCAGGTTGAGGCCTCTTGGGTCTTTAGAGGGCTTTTCATTATTTGCCATAACTTTCAGCGTCATACTGGTTTGAGCATAGCCGAGTGAGATGGTGTGTTTTTTATTTGCGCTTGCAGTAAATGAAGCAATAGATAATCCAGCAATCATCGCTGAAACTAATAGTACTTTTTTCATTATAGATATCTCTTTGTTTTATAATTCGCGCAGTAATATATATAAACTCCGAAAAAAAACAACGAAAAAAATAACCTTATTAAAATAATTTACACAAATTAATAACCATATGTTATGTTTTGGTTGTTTTTTTATTCATCTAATATGAAGTTAATTATAATGAGTAATGTGAATAAAAGCGGAGCGTGTTAAATGAAAAAACGATGGGATTTATTGATAAGTCCTCAAGAGAAATTAATTGCAAATTTGTTGCCATAACTTCCCAATAACGTATTTAGCTCATGCTCCATTGTCTCTTTAGTCCAAGTGATAAAGCGTCGCCAGTGG
>NZ_JBBMXH010000108.1:0-14163 GCF_037996725.1 Xenorhabdus entomophaga | reverse complement strand
AGAACTCATCGTGGCGCGGGTATCCATACTCATAGAGACGCCGGATAGATTTAAGCAAGCCAACCATACATCAAAATGAGTGTTGCAAAAACGGGGAAGACCATAGATTTGTATTTGGATACCCCAAAATATCGCACACTCAAGTTATAACCGGAAAGCGATGCGATTTTGGATAATCGATATTTCTCCGCAATGGGCAGATACCTTGCCCCAGCAACCTTGTATTATCCGACTGAGCAGTATATTTAATGCCATTATGGCGGATTTTTTTGAACGGAACGTCAGGCAGCCAAAAACAGAAAAAGACAGGCGTTTGGCACAAATATTGATTGATCAGCTGGAACTGTCTCCAAGGCAATGCACCTATTTGCCTTCTTCAAAAGATAAATTGCTGGCTCCAATATTACAGATGCTGGAGCGCAATCCGGCGGATAACACTTCTTTAGCTAACTGGGCCAAAAAGCGTTATACCTCAGAAAGAACCTTATCACGGCGGTGTCGGCAGGAGTTGGGAATGTCATTCGGCGAATGGCGGCAGCGGCTACGTTTTCTGCACGCCATATCCTTACTGGAACAGGGTAAAAATGTCTATGAAGTCGCATTTGATGTGGGCTATAGCTCATCATCGGCTTTTATTGCCATGTTTCAGCAACTTTCTGGTACGACGCCAGAGCGTTTTAGGAAAGGCTGACTTGAAAGATAAAGGGCATATAGGTTTTATGCAGATAAAATGGCAGAATAGCAGATCCCGCCCATTTAAAGCCGTTGGATGAGAAAAGTGAAAATTTTGGTTGATGAAAATATGCCTTATGCTGAACAGCTCTTTCAGCAATTGGGGGAAGTACAGGCAATTCCGGGACGCCCAGTACCTGAAGGGGTTTTGGAACATGCTGATGCCTTTATGGTGCGTTCTGTCACTAAAGTTAATGAATCTTTGTTGCAAGGCAGCTCAGTAAAATTTGTGGGTACTGCCACTGCGGGTATGGATCATGTTGATCAGCAATGGCTGGTGCAGGCAGGAATTGGTTTTTCCGCTGCCCCCGGCTGTAATGCGATTGCGGTTGTTGAGTATGTATTTTCTGCACTGATGTTATTGGCTGAACAAGATCAGTTTCAGCTCAAAGATAAAACGGTTGGAATTATCGGTGTTGGTAATGTCGGCGGTCGTCTGGCTGATCGGCTGACGGCTTTGGGCGTGAAGACATTACTGTGCGATCCTCCACGCGCTGATCGGGGTGATGAAGGTGAATTTTGGCCTTTAGAAAAATTAGTGAAAGAAGCGGACATTCTGACTTTTCATACGCCTCTTAATCAATCAGGCCCGTATCAAACCTATCATTTGGCAGATGAAAAATTACTTTCTGCATTACCAGATAACCGAATTTTGATTAACGCCAGCCGAGGTGAGGTGGTTGATAATCAAGCATTACTTTCTGTGCTGCAAAATGGAAAAAAATTACGTGTAGTGCTTGATGTTTGGGAGCCAGAGCCTAACCTTTCACTGCCTTTACTGGAGTTGGTTGATATTGGTACTCCCCATATTGCGGGCTATACCCTGGAGGGTAAGGCACGGGGCACAACGCAGGTTTTTGAAGCCTATTGTGAATTTCTGGGACAGCCACGCAAAACGGAATTGTCTGAGCTGTTGCCCACACCTGATTTCAGCCAGATCACCCTACAAGGTGAAGTGACACAAAGCATCCTGAAGCGCTTGATGCATTTAGTGTATGATGTGCGCCGTGATGATGCACCTTTACGTCAGGTTGCAGGTCAAAAAGGGGCTTTTGACCAGTTACGCAAGCACTATCCAGAACGTCGGGAATGGTCTTCCCTGACAGTGTATTGTGATTCAGAAAAAAGCGTTCAATTACTATCCCGGATTGGATTTAACGCAAAACTGGGTTGAACACAAAACTGAGTTTAAAGCTCAAGTGATTTAACACAGGCAGGAGTCCCTGCCTGTCAGCAAAATGAAAGAAGTGGAGAAAACCAACATGTCTGAAGGTTGGAATATTGCGCTCTTGGGTGCAACGGGCGCAGTAGGTGAGGCGATATTGGCGTTATTACAGGAACGCCAATTTCCGGTTGGTGAACTGCATCTTCTTGCCAGTGAACAAAGTGTTGGAAAGATCCAGCGTTTTAATGGCAAAAACATCACCGTTCGTGATGTGGCAGAATTTGATTGGTCACAGGTACAGCTTGCGTTTTTTGCCGCGACAATGGAAGCAACAGCGCAGCATATTGAAAAAGCAACGGAGTCAGGTTGTCTGGTGATTGACAGCAGTGGCCTGTTTGCAGCGGAGTCGGATATACCTTTGGTTGTTCCCGGCGTTAACCCACACGCCTTGGCGGAGTACCGTAACCGTAACATCATCGCTGTGGCTGATAGCTCAACAAGTCAGGTTTTGACAGCCATCAAGCCATTGATCGATGCGGCGGGCATTGCCCGTTTACATTTCACCAATATATTGCCGGTTTCTGTGCATGGTAAAGCAGCCATTGATGAACTGGCTGGTCAGAGTGCTCGTTTATTAAATGGCATTCCACCGGATGAGGGCCGTTTCAGCAAACAATTGGCGTTTAATTTACTGCCTTTATTACCTGATGTTGAAGGTACAGTGCGTGAAGAGCGCCGTATTGTCGACCAAATTCGCAGAATATTACAGGATGAAGGTCTGCCGGTTTCCGTAAGTTGTGTGCAGTCTTCCGTGTTCTATGGTATTGCGCAGATGGTAAATTTGGAAACATTGCGTCCGGTTGGAACAGAAGAAGCGCGTGGAGAATTTGAACGTCTTGAGGAAATTCAGGTCTCAGAAGAGGGTGATTACCCGACTCAGGTGACTGATGCTTCTGGTCATGATGGTTTGAGCATAGGTTGCCTGCGCAATGACTATGGTATGCCAGAAATGCTGCAATTTTGGTCGGTTGCCGATAATATCCGTTTTGGTGGCGCATTGATGGCGATTGAAGTTGCAGAAAAACTGATGCAGGAGCAATTTTACTGATGTCTGATACAGAGCTGGATCAGTCTGTACCGGAAGCAAAGAGAGTGAAAATTGCACTGGGGATTGAATATGACGGCAGCCGATATTATGGTTGGCAGCGCCAGCAAGAAGTGAGAAGCGTACAGGCGTGTTTGGAAAAAGCCCTGTCGAAAGTTGCGAATGAGCCTATTTCAGTTTTTTGTGCCGGCAGAACGGATGCGGGAGTACACGCAACCGGGCAGGTAGTGCACTTTGAAACCTCGGCGCAACGTAAAGAGGCAGCATGGACAATGGGGGTAAATACCCATTTGCCGCCGGATATTGCCGTTCGCTGGGTCAAAATGGCAGATGATGAATTTCATGCCCGTTTCAGCGCAACCGCTCGCCGTTATCGCTATGTGATTTTTAATCATCGCTATCGCCCGGCAGTTTTGGCACGGGGCGTCACGCATTTTCACTATCCATTGGATGAGAAAAAAATGCATGAAGCGGCACAGAGCCTGTTGGGAGAAAATGACTTTACATCTTTCAGGGCGGTGCAGTGCCAGTCCAATTCACCGTGGCGCAATATGATGCATATTAATGTCAGCCGGCATGGACATTATATTGTTGTGGATATCAAGGCGAATGCCTTTGTTCATCACATGGTGCGCAATATCGTTGGTAGCTTACTGGAAATTGGCTGTGGTAATCAGGATATCGGCTGGATGGCTGAACTATTGGCACTGAAAGACAGAACCAAAGCGGCGGCAACGGCCAAGGCTGAAGGGCTATATCTGGTTGCTGTGGATTACCCTGAACACTTTGGTTTACCTGAACCCATGATGGGGCCACTGTTTCTGGGAAATGATTTAGTTTCTGGCTAACGATTTAATCTGACATTTTCGAATAGTGACAGGGATGTTCGTGCATAACGAGGAATATTATGGAGTTTTTAACTCATTTTGTTGATTTTGCGAAATTTATTGTCGATTTTATTTTACACATTGATGCTCATTTAGCTGAATTGGTTGCCAGCTATGGGGATTGGGTGTATGGCATCTTATTCCTGATTATATTTTGCGAAACAGGGCTGGTGGTTACGCCATTTTTACCGGGAGATTCCCTGCTATTTGTTGCGGGTGCGATCTCGGCATTAGATTCGAATAATCTTAATGTACATATTATGGTGGCCTTGATGATTACGGCCGCAATTATTGGTGATGCTATAAACTACACGATTGGTCGAATTTTTGGTGAAAAATTATTTACCAATCCGAATTCAAAAATTTTCCGTCGCAGTTATTTAGATAAAACTCATGGGTTTTATGAAAAACACGGTGGAAAAGCAATAATCTTGGCTCGGTTTGTGCCAATTATTAGAACGTTTGCACCGTTTGTTGCTGGAATGGGGAAAATGTCTTATCGCCATTTTGCGGCTTATAATATCATCGGTGCATTTATCTGGGTGCTATTATTCACGTATGCAGGTTATTTATTCGGCGATATGCCAATTGTACAGCAGAACCTGAAACTATTGATTGTTGCAATTATCTTTATTTCTATTCTGCCGGGCGTCATAGAAATTTGGCGTCATCGCCGCGCTGCGTCAAAAAAAGCAGCTGAGAGTAAGTAGATAACCGTTAACAGGTTTGAGCAGTTTTTTATCCACACTGCAATAGCATTGTGGTTTAATGGCACGTAAAACAAAAGCTGGCATCTACCCGATAGATCTCAGGCCACTGCTAATAAAGCTGTGGCTTGAAAGATGAAGGTATAAGCTAAATTCAGACGGAAAGGTTCATTAATGAGCTGGATTGAAAAGATTCTAAATAAAAGCAAAATAATGCAAACTCGCAAGGCAAGCATACCTGAAGGAGTTTGGACAAAATGCGATAGTTGTAGTCAGGTACTGTATCGTGCTGAATTAGAGCGTAATCTCGAAGTGTGTCCGAAATGTGACCACCATATGCGTATTTCAGCCCGTCAGAGACTGACCTCATTTTTGGATGAAGGCACCGGCACAGAATTAGGTAGTGAGTTGGAACCTAAAGATATTCTGAAGTTCCGCGATACCAAAAAGTACAAAGATCGTTTAGTTGCAGCCCAAAAGCAGACTAAGGAAAAAGACGCACTGATCGTCATGAAAGGTGCTTTACATGAGATGCCTGTTGTAGCAGGTGCATTTGAATTTAGCTTTATTGGCGGTTCAATGGGCTCTGTCGTTGGTGCGCGTTTTGTTCGTGCCGTTGAGCAGGCTTTGGAAGATAATTGCCCGTTCATCTGTTTTGCTACCAGTGGCGGGGCGCGTATGCAGGAAGCCCTGATGTCACTGATGCAGATGGCAAAAACCAGTGCTGCACTGGCAAAAATGCAAGATCGAGGTCTGCCATATATCTGTGTTCTGACTAACCCGACAATGGGTGGTGTGACCGCAAGTATGGGGATGCTGGGTGATATTAATATCGCTGAACCTAAGGCATTGATTGGTTTTGCCGGCCCTCGCATCATAGAGCAGACAGTGCGTGAAAAGCTGCCGGAAGGTTTCCAGCGCAGTGAATTCTTACTGGAGAAAGGCGCAATTGACATGATCGTGCGTCGCCCGGAGATGCGCGAGAAAATTGCCAGCCTGATTGCAATGTTGACTCAACAACCGCATCCGGGCACAAAAGCGAAGCCAGCAGAGGAAATTGTTGTGGAACAATCTGCTGATGTTGAAGCTGATATAAACATCAACACTAATAAAGAAGATGTCTGATACTTTGCAAACTCCTCAAGCCACGTCGCCACTGATGACGTGGCTTTCCTATTTGGGAAACCTGCATACCAAAGCCATTGATATGGGGCTTGAGCGCGTGGGAAAACTCGGCGGTCAATTAGGCCTGCTGAATCCCGCGCCAAAAGTGATCACGGTGTCAGGTACGAATGGCAAGGGAACCACTTGCCATACCCTTGAATCTATTTTTCTGGCCGCTGGACTCAGGGTTGGCGTATACAGTTCCCCGCATTTGGTACGCTATACCGAAAGGGTACGTATTCAGGGTAAGGAAGCGACAGAACAGGACTTCTGCCGTGTATTTGCGGATATTGAAACCCAGCGTGGCGATATCTCATTAACTTATTTTGAATATGGTACGTTGGCAGCGTTACAGCTTTTTAAAGAAGCCGATCTTGATGTTGTGATTCTGGAAGTTGGGTTGGGTGGACGTCTGGATGCCACTAACATTGTGGATGCGGATGTTGCGGCAATCACCAGTATTGCATTGGATCATACGGATTGGTTGGGTTCTGATCGCGAACATATCGGTCGTGAAAAAGCGGGGATTTTTCGTCGCGGGCACTTTGCTGTGGTGGGCGAACCCGATATGCCACATGCGATTACCGAAGTTGCAGATGAATTAGGGGCTACGCTATTTCGTCGTGGTGTGGACTGGCATTTCACTCAGGATACAAATAGCTGGGCTTGGCTAACGGATGGGCAGCAATTCAGTGAATTGCCCTTACCCAATTTGCCACTGGCAAATGCTGCGACTGCGATGGGTGTGATCCACTGTTTATTGCAGCAGGACGATAAAATCAGCCGGGCAATTGATGAGCGGGCAATCCATACGGGATTAAGAAGTGCCCAATTACCGGGACGTTTCCAAATCGTCAGGGAAAAACCGCTGGTTATTCTGGATGTGGCACATAATCCTCATGCTGCGGGTTATCTGGTTCAGAAATTGGCAGAACTGCCTCGTGCACCAGACAGCAAAATTCGTGGTGTGATTGGCATGCTGGAAGACAAGGATATTGCGGGCACACTGGCTTGCCTTTCCCGGCAAATTGATGAATGGTATTGCGCATCATTGCATGAACTACGGGGTGCAGAGGCTGAGATATTGGCAGGGCAGCTTGCCCGTGCCCGGGCATTTGCAGAAGTTGAACCGGCATGGCAGCAGGCAATGGAAGATGCGTCAGAGCAGGATATCATTGTAGTTTGTGGTTCTTTCCACACCGTGGCGCATGTCATGGAGGCACTTGAGGAGGGGAAGGAACGTGGCAAGTAAATTTCAAAATCGCTTAGTTGGAACTCTTGTTCTTGTAGCACTGGGCGTGGTTGTATTGCCGATTATCTTTGACGGCGATAAGAAATATAAGGAAGAGCAGTTTGCTTCTATCCCATTAGTGCCAAAACCGGGTGATGAAGAAGATATTGACTCGATCCCGCCATTGACGCAAAACATGCCATCCACGCCACCGGAAGGTGCGGCGGAAGCGATGCAGACACAAGCACAGCAGCAATCAGATTCAGAAACTGAAATACTGCCTGAGCTGTCACCTTCTGAGCCAGCTCAGGTAACAGCACCGCCTGCTGCTATCACAAAAGAGCCGAAGGCAGTGGTTAAACCTGAACCTCCACCTCAACCGAAAGTGGAAGCTAAACCACAAACTCAGCCTGACATTCGTTCTGAAAACAAGCCGGAAGCTAAATCGAAGCCAGCAGAACAGGCTCCGCAAGCAGCGGCATATGTTGTTCAGCTTGGCGCGTTGAAAAATGCCGATAAAGTAGGCGAAATAGTGGCTAAACTGCGTCTTTCGGGGCATCAGGTATACACTATTCCTTCTTCTCCGGTGCAGGGGCAATTGACACGGATTTATGTCGGCCCTAACGCCTCCCGACAAAAACTGGAATCTATTTTGTCCGAACTGAGAGAAATCACAGGATTAGAAGGGCAAATTAAAAACTATAAGCCATAAACGGACAGGCACTTCACGGGAATCAAAATGTCCCGTGAAGGTATAAAAAATTATTTTCAGTAGAGTGATAAATCTACTACGCAAACGTTTTCGTTTTCTGTTAGAATGCGCCCGACCTGAACGTCGGGAGCCTATTTTTGGATTAAAATATGGTCTGGATTGATTATACGATTATTGCCATTATTGGTTTCTCGGCACTGGTTAGCCTGATCCGAGGGTTTGTTCGTGAGGCGCTTTCCCTGATAACCTGGGGCTGTGCTTTCTTTGTTGCGAGTCACTTCTATACTTATCTGGCGGCGTATTTTACCCGTCTTGAAGATGAGCTGGTGCGTAATGGCATAGCGATTGCTATTTTATTTATTGCAACACTGATTATTGGCGCAGTAGTGAACTATGTTATTGGTTCACTGGTTCAGCGAACTGGCCTGTCAGGTACTGATCGGGTTCTGGGGATCTGTTTTGGGGCATTGCGCGGGGTATTGATTGTATCTGCCATTCTGTTTGTTGCAGATTCTTTCACGCCACTGCCTAAAAGTCAGGACTGGCAACAGTCACAATTGATCCCGCAGTTCAGTCAAATCATCAGGTGGTTTTTTGACTACCTGCAAAATGCGTCGAGTTTCCTGCCGGAGAGATAATCCTCTCCGCTTGGCTGATGAGGAAAGACTACATGTGCGGTATTGTCGGTATCGTCGGTTTTACACCGGTTAACCAGTCGATTTATGATGCATTGACGGTGCTTCAGCACCGTGGGCAAGATGCAGCAGGCATTGCGACTATTGATAGTAACAATGAATTCCGTTTACGTAAGGCCAATGGCTTGGTCAAGGATGTGTTTGAAACACGACACATGTTACGTTTGCAGGGAACGATTGGGATCGGACATGTCCGTTACCCAACAGCAGGAAGTTCCAGTGCTTCTGAAGCACAACCTTTTTATGTGAACTCTCCTTTTGGTATCACGTTGGCGCATAACGGCAATCTGACAAACGCACATAAATTGAAAAAAATGTTGTTTGAAAATGCCCGCCGTCATGTCAACACCACCTCAGATTCTGAAATCCTGCTAAATATCTTTGCCAATGAATTAACGCAATTCCCGAATTTCCCATTAGAGCCTGACAACATTTTTGCAGCCGTCGCGGAAATGCACAGGAAAGTTCGCGGTGCTTATGCTTGTGTTGCCATGATTATCGGGCATGGATTAGTGGCTTTTCGTGATCCGCATGGTATCCGCCCGCTGGTGTTGGGGAAACGTACACTGGAAGATGGCCGCAATGAATATATGGTGGCATCAGAAAGCGTGGCACTGGATACATTGGGCTTTGAATTTCTGCGTGATGTGGCTTCCGGCGAAGCGATCTATATCACCGAAAACGGGCAATTATTCACTCGCCAGTGTGCTGAAGATCCGTCACTGACACCTTGCCTGTTCGAGTTTGTTTACCTTGCCCGCCCTGATTCCTTTATTGATAAGATTTCGGTATATAACGCACGGTTACGGATGGGCAAGAAGTTAGGCGAAAAAATTTCCCGTGAATGGGAAGATTTGCATATTGACGTGGTGATTCCGGTTCCGGAAACGTCTTGTGACGTTGCGCTGGAAATTGCTCACATTTTAAATAAACCCTATCGTCAGGGATTTGTTAAAAACCGTTATGTCGGGCGTACTTTTATTATGCCCGGTCAGAATGAACGTCGTAAATCAGTTCGCCGGAAACTCAATGCTAACCGCGCTGAATTCCGTGGTAAAAATGTTTTGCTGGTGGACGACTCCATCGTGCGCGGGACAACTTCAGAGCAGATTGTTGAATTGGCACGTGAAGCGGGAGCCAAGAAAGTTTATTTTGCTTCGGCAGCGCCGGAAGTTCGTTTCCCGAATGTTTATGGTATTGACATGCCGAATGCCAATGAGCTGATTGCTCATGGCCGGGAAGTGGATGAAATTCGCCAGCTCATTGGTGCTGATGCCTTGATATATCAGGATCTCCAAGATCTTATTCAGGCGGTACGGGAAGAAAACCCGGATATTGAAAAATTCGAATGCTCTGTATTTGATGGTATCTATGTGACGAAAGACATTGACCAGACTTACCTCGATTATCTGGAAAATCTGCGTAAAGACGATGAGATGAAAGTGCTTGGTCAGAGCGAAATAGAGAATCTGGAAATATATAATGAAGGATAATATTGTTATTATCATCAGGTTATAGCCAGAACCTCAGAGGAAAAAATGAAAAAATTGATTGTCGGGCTGACCGGGGCAAGCGGCGCGATTTATGGTGTCAGGTTACTGCAAGTTTTGCAGTCAGTAGAAGGCATTGAAACGCACTTGGTCATCAGCCAATCAGCTCGGCAGACATTGTCATTGGAAACGGATTATACCTTGCGCGATGTGCAGGCTCTGGCAGATGTGGTACATGATAATCGTGATATTGCTGCTTCCATTTCTTCGGGATCATTTAAAACATTGGGCATGGTGATTCTGCCATGCTCCATAAAAACCTTATCAGGTATTGTGCATAGCTATACCGATGGTTTAATTACCCGTGCGGCAGATGTTGTTCTGAAAGAAGGCCGCAAATTGGTGCTGGGAGTGAGGGAAACGCCTTTGCACTTAGGGCATTTGAGGCTAATGACTCAGGCGGCTGAAATCGGGGCGGTGATAATGCCGCCTGTTCCTGCGTTTTATCACCGTCCTGAACATATTCAGGATATCATTGACCAGACTGTTAACCGTGTGCTTGATCAGTTTGATATTGAATTACCGGAAGATCTATTTAACCGTTGGCAGGGAGCTAAACCTACTGGGAGCTATACCCAATAGGTTTCAAGTTACAGCTAATAAAGCAGCAGCTTGAAAGATAAAGGGTATAGCATACAAATTTAGGAAATCCTGTCTTCAATAAATATTACCTTCAATAAATATTGTCTTCAGCAAACACTGTCATCTGCCTTTAATATATCTTGCAAGGCTTCCTCCAGCCGGAAATAGCGGAAGCTAAATCCGGCTTCTTCCAAATTTCTTGGAATGGCTTGTTGCCCACCTAAAACTAATTCTGCTGCTTCCCCCATCATCGCTTTTAATACAAATGCAGGAATGCGGATGAAAGATGGACGGTGTAAAACTTTCGCCAATATGGCACTGAATTGTTCATTATGAATAGGGTAGGGTGAAGTCATATTAAAGGGGCCGCTTAATTCAGGCGATACCAGTAGATAGTAAATACCATTAACCATATCATCAATATGTATCCACGGCATATATTGCTTGCCATTACCGATTGCTCCCCCTAAGCCCAGCCGGAACATTGGCAGCATTTTTTGCAGCGCCCCCCCTTTTCTGGCTAATACAATACCAGTGCGTAGCAGGCAAACACGGGTTTTTTCACTTTTTGCCTGTAAGGCAAGCTGCTCCCAACGTTCACAAAGTTGATGGGCAAATTCATCATGAGGCGGATCATTTTCAGTAACAACGGATTGCCCCTGATTGCCATAATAGCCAATCGCTGAGCCGGAAATGAACACCGATGGTGGAGACTCACTGGCGTTGATCAACTTACTCAACCGTTCAGTCAGTTGCCATCGGCTTTGGCAAAGGATTGTTTTTTGTTTTGGCGTCCAGCGCTTATTGACAATAGGTTCGCCGGCAAGATTAATAACGGCATCAAAATCATTGAGATCATTCTGGTCATCCAGCGTTGTCCAACATTCAACGCGATCGGAAAACAGAGAATAGACCTTTTGTGGTGAACGGCTCAAAATAGTAATGGAGTGAGAGAGGGAAAGTAATCGACAGGTCAAATAATGACCAATTAATCCTGTTCCCCCTGTAAGTAAGATACGCATAGCCACCCCCTGTGAGGAAATAGATAGTCGACTGTTGAATATAGCAAGAGATGGCTTACATAGCAGCGAAATATGCTGCTATCTGTTACCAATATCAAGTTTTATGGTGAAAAATTTTGCCAATAACTAAATTATTTGCGTGGGTTGCATTTAAGCATCATTATAAGCAGTTATTGTCGCAGGACGCTGTTTAATCTTATCAAGCCATTTTTCAACAGCAGGATAATCTTGCAAATTAATTTTTTGATATTCATGGCATTTAGCCCATGGATAAGTGGCAATATCCGCAATGCTGTATTCGTTCCCGCCCAGATAGTCTGTTTTTTCCAGTTGGGTATTGAGCACTTTGTATAGACGTTGTGACTCTTCCACGTAGCGTTTAATGGCATAAGGAACGACTTCAGGGGCATAGCAATTGAAATGGTGATTTTGCCCTAACATCGGGCCAAAACCGGCCACTTGCCAGAACAGCCATTGCAATTGTTCAGTGCGTTCGCGTAAATCTTTACTTAACAACTGACCTGTTTTGTTTGCTAAATAAAGTAAAATGGCACCTGATTCGAAGAGGGAGATAGGTTCACCCCCATCGGCCGGTTGATGGTCAACAATAGCCGGAATTTTATTATTGGGTGCAATGGCAAGGAATTCAGGCTTGAATTGTTCACCAGCACTGATATTGATGGGATGAATAGTGTAAGGTAAGCCGACTTCTTCAAGACAGAGAGTGATTTTATAGCCATTAGGGGTTGGAGCATAATACAGATCTATCATATAACCTCCAGTAATAATAACTTTCAAATAAGTATAGTGGCGTTACACTAACATTATTTATCTGTGACATGTTACAAATTTCTTATATCCGTTTTAGTCCCCCTTAATCGGGCATCACAGCAAAAAACTGGCATACAAATCATTTACTAAAGGTTCTTCAGATGGCGCAAGAAAAATCAGTAGGTATTGAATGGATTGACATTGTCAATGAAGACAATGAAGTGATTGCGCAGGCGACTCGTCAACAGATGAGAGCGCAAAACTTGAGGCATCGTGCTACTTATATCGTTGTACATAATGGTATGGGCAAAATTTTGGTTCAGCATCGTACAGAAACGAAAGATTTTTATCCGGGAAAATTGGATGCAACGGCAGGCGGTGTTGTTACAACGGGAGAAAATTTACTCGGTTCTGCCCGTCGAGAAGCGGAAGAAGAGCTGGGGATTGCGGGTGTTCCATTTGCTGAACATGGTATTTTTTATTATGAAGAAGCTATCTGCCGTATATGGGGCGGTTTGTTCAGTTGTGTCAGTCACGGGCCGTTTGCACTACAGGAAGAAGAGGTCACGGCTGTTTATTGGCTAACACCGGAAGAAATCACGGCTCGATGTGATGAATTCACACCAGATTCACTGAAAGCGCTTTCCTTGTGGTTGGCGCGCAATAATCAGATGGAATATTGATACTGTAATCATTTTCCTTATGTATTTCTGCTCCGCAGCAGCAAGGAGAACAGGCTGAAATACGGGAAGCTTCGCCACGGAGCAGTTATCTGGAACAACTGTTTGATGCTGATTTGTGATGCTGGTGTAGGATGAAAAAAATAGACGATAGCAGAAACAGTAATTGGAGTTTGAAATGATTGAACAAAATCTCAAAGTAACATTAGTTCAAACCGATTTGTTTTGGGAAAGCGCAGAGCAAAACCGTGAACACATTGAACAGCACATTGAAAAGATCACGGACAGTGATCTGATCGTTCTGCCGGAGATGTTTACCACAGGTTTCAGCATGAAGCCGCAGGATCTTGCTGAAACGATGGACGGGCCAAGTATCCAGTGGATGAAAGCGATGGCGGCCAAAAAAGCCTGTGCGATTGTCGGCAGCATGATCATCACAGAAAACCAGCGTTTTTATAACCGATTGCTGTGGGTGAATGCTGATGGCTCCATCGCGCATTATGACAAAAAACATCTTTTTTCCTATGCGCAGGAAGATCACGCATATACAGCAGGTAATGCGCCGTTAGTCGTCGATTTTAAAGGATGGAAAATAGCAACGTTCATTTGTTACGAGCTGCGTTTCCCTGTTTGGTCACGTAATGTCAGTGGTCACTATGATGCGGCGATCTACATTGCAAGCTGGCCTGCCAGACGTTCGACTCACTGGCGTAGTTTGCTTCAGGCTCGTGCCATCGAAAACCAAAGTTATGTGATAGGCGTGAACCGGGTGGGGCAAGATGGCAACCAATTGGAATATGACGGCCACACGATGCTGATTGATCCCATGGGTGACATCCTGTTGCACGAAATAAATGATGAAGCCGTGAAAACCGTGCCAATCTCTCTTTCTCATGTGCAGGAAGTGCGGGAACATTTTCCATTCCTGAAAGATGCTGACGATTTTGTTTTAGCCAATTCATCTTTCACACAATAGGAAAATGACTTAAGCAATATTTCTGCCACACTTTTGACCGTTAGTCCGTCCATTTACCGGACTAACGGTCAAACATATACAGGATCTTAAGCAGTAACCGTATATTTTAGATAGAAAAAAGGCTTCATTTATGATCTGATAATCGTCGCCAAACTAATATCAAAATCAAGGATGAAGCCTGTGA
>NZ_JBBMXH010000107.1:0-14725 GCF_037996725.1 Xenorhabdus entomophaga | reverse complement strand
GAGCTAAGGGCCAGCCTGAACTTTTTCGTACAGATGGGCGTTCGGGCGTTTGTTGAGTTAAGAACCAGCCTGAACTTTTTTGTGCAATTGGGCGTTCGGGCGTTTGTTGAGTTAAGAACCAGCCTGAACTTTTTTGTGCAATTGGGCGTTCGGGCGTTTGTTGAGTTAAAAGCCAGCCTGAACTTTTTCGTACAGCTGGGTGTTCAGGCATTTGCTGAGTTAAGAGCCAGCCTGAACTTTTTCGTACAGTTGGGTGTTCGGGCGTTTGTTGAGCTGAGAACCAGCCTGAACTTTTTTGTGCAGTTGGGCGTTCGGGCGTTTGTTGAGTTAAGAGCCAGCCTGAACTTTTTCGTACAGCTAGGGATTAGCGCTTTTGTTGAATTAAAAGCCAGTCTGAATATTTTTGCGCAGTTTGGAATTCAGATTTTTGTTGATCTAAGAGTTAGCCTGAACAGGTTTGCGGAACTGGGTAGTCAGGCACTGGAAACACTAAAGTCCAGCTTGGATGCTTTTGTGCAATTAGGAATTCAGGCGCTGAATAAATTAACATATCCTTTGGATGCGTTTGTTCAACTGGGAATTAAGGCTTTTGAAGAATTAAAAGTCAGTTTAAATTTATTTGCACAATTAGGTGTTCAAGCACTGGATAAATTAAAGTCCAGTCTGGATGCATTTGTGCAGCTGGGAACTAGCGCTTTTGAAGAGTTAAAAGCCAGCCTGAATTTTTTTGCACAATTAGGTGTTCAAGCACTGGATAAATTAAAGTCCAGTCTGGATGCATTTGTGCAGTTGGGAACTAACGCTTTTGAAGAGTTAAAAGCCAGCCTGAACTTTTTTGCACAATTAGGTATTCAGGCACTGGATAAATTAAAATCCACACTGGATGCCTTTGTTCAGTTGGGCGTTCAGGCGCTGAATAAATTAACAGCTCCTTTGGATATATTTGCACAACTGGGAACTCAGGCGTTGGATAAATTAAAATCCACCCTGGATGCCTTTGTGCAGATGGGTGTTCAGGCGCTGGATAAATTAATATCTCCTCTGGATGTATTTGCTAAATTGGGTATGCAGGCTTTGGAAGAGTTAAAAGCCAGCCTCAATTTCTTTGCACAATTAGGCATTCAGGCACTGGATAAGTTGAAATCCAGTCTGGATATATTTACTCAGATCGGGGTTCAGGGGCTGGAGGAGTTAAGAGCCAATCTGAATAGATTTGCGCAGGTGGGAATTCAGGCTATGGAGAATTTGAGAGATGGCTTGAAGGCATTTGCACAATTCGGCACCGAAGCGTTGGAAGCGCTAAGAGCTGCCATGGATTTTTTTGGTAAAACCGGAAACAAGGTTTTTGGCTCACTTAATGATGGTGCTGATTTACTATCTAACAAAGGAGGTAAAGATACTTTTGGAAACCAAAGAAAAGGCTTGGGGGTATTAGGGAACATTGGTCAAAAAGTTTTTGGAGTTTTAGGTAGTGGTATAAATATTCTGGCAAGTGTTGGTGTAAAAGGATTATCTTTTTTAAGTAGCGCTTTCAATATCTTAGGCAAGGCAATGATGTTTATTGGCCGGGCTATGATGGCAAACCCAATTCTTGCTGTTATTGGCATTATCGCAATGGCTGCTATTTATATTTGGCAGAACTGGGAAACATTGGGACCAAAATTTACAGCGTTATGGGAAAGCGTTAAAAATATCTTCAGCGGTGCTTGGGAAGGAATTAAAAACCTTGTGAATACCGCATGGGAAGGTATTAAGAGTTATTTCATGAATGGTGGGCTAATAGGCATTATCTACCAAAACTGGGATACCATTAAACAAAGTGCTTCAGATGCTTGGGAATCGGTTAAAGCTACAATAAGTGGAGTTTGGGAATCCGTTAAGCAGAATACATTAGAAATCTGGGAGAACGTTAAAAAATCAATTTCAGATAGATGGAATGAAATTATTGCTGATGTTCAAGCCATTCCGGAAAAATTAAAAGCTGCTGGTTCGGAAATGATCGATAGCTTGTTAACGGGTATTCAAGAAAAATGGGAGGCCCTGAAAGGTAAAATTTCCTCTATTACTGACATATTTAAATCGTGGTGGTCAGGTGATGATAAAAAGGAAATTGTTGTAAAAACCTCAAAGGAAATAACCAATAACGAAACTAATGAAAAAGCGAAACAAATTGGTCAATACGATAAAGGTGGCTCCATTTCAGCGGGAGAAATTGGCATCGTAGGTGAGCGCGGTCCTGAAATTATTAGTGGTTCGGCAAATGTCATCAGTCGTAAAAATACGGCGAATTATGCTGCCTTGGGGGTTGCTGTCGCTTCAATGTCTTTGCCCGTAGCGGCACAGGATACACCGCTGCATCCGCAAAGTTTACCTACTCATTCTTATGAGGAAGTTCAGGCGAAAAGGGAGCGGAATCAGCCACAACAATTTGGTGGTGCCCCGCAATATAACATTTATGTCTATGGTTCACAGGGACAATCCGCTCAGGATATTGCCCGAATGGTCAGACAGGAACTGGAACAACGGGAACGTATGCAGCAAGCCCGTATGCGTAGCTCATATTCTGATAGGGAGGAATTATTCTCATGATGGCTGCACTTGGTTTATTCGTTTTTATGTTGAAAACAACGCCATACCAGAGTTTTCAGCATAAACAAAGCTGGAGACATGCCTTCAATAGCCGTGTGGGAGCACGGCCTGCCTGGCAGTTTATCGGTCCGGATAATGACACGGTCACGCTATCAGGGGAACTTTATCCTGAGCTGACAGGTGGTTCTCTTTCTCTGACCGCATTGAAATTAATGGCAGACAGTGGTAAAGCATGGTCTTTCATTGATGGTAGTGGTGCGATTTATGGCATGTTCGTTATCGAAAGCATTGATGAGACAAAAACGGAATTTATGTCGGGCGGTGCGGCCAGAAAAATCAGTTTTACACTGACCTTACGGCGGGTTGATAACAATCTGCTTGAAATGTTGGGAGATTTGCAGGAGCAGCTATCTGAAATAAGGAACCAACTGCCTAAGTCATTGGATGAGCTTTATAAACTTAAGGATCAAGCCATTGATAAAGTTAAGGGAGCATTCTCATGATAGATTTTCAACAGTGGATACCAGGTACAGATTGGGTTCCCCAATTTGATTTGATTACTGGCAAAGATGGTGCACCGGCTTTTCGATTGGAAACCAATAACAAGGATATCACTGGCAAAATTCAATCACGTTTAATGTCTCTCACACTGACGGATAACCGCGGCTTGGAATCAGATCAGCTAGATATTGAGTTGGATGATGCGGATGGAAAACTTATATTTCCTTCCCGGGGTGATATTCTGATACTGGAATTGGGGTGGTATGGCCACCCCTTAACCCCAAAGGGAAAGTTTGTCGTTGATGAAATTGAACATTCTGGTGCCCCTGATCGGCTGACAGTTCGTGCCCGCAGCGCTGATTTTCGTGGTGATCTGAATGTCAAGCGCGAAGCGTCTTATCATAAACACTCGTTAGAGAGTATTGTTAGTACGATTGCCACGAGAAACCACCTGCAATTTCAAATCAGCAATGAATTGAAAGGAATCTCTATACATATCGATCAAACTAATGAATCTGATGTGAGCTTTCTGACACGCATAGCTCAGCAGGAAGGGGCGATTGCTTCAGTCAAAAATGGTGAATTGCTGTTTATTCTTCAAGGACAAAATAAGAGTGCGAGTGGTATGGCAATTCCTCCTGTTTTGATTACTCGTCAATCAGGGGATAGCCATCGGTTTTCTCTGTCCGATCGTGAAGCTTATACTGGTGTGGTCGCTCAATGGTGGGATACACAAAGGGCGTCTAAACAAACAGTAACCTATAAACGGCAGG
Source organism: Xenorhabdus entomophaga (assembly GCF_037996725.1). Lineage (NCBI taxonomy): Bacteria > Pseudomonadati > Pseudomonadota > Gammaproteobacteria > Enterobacterales > Morganellaceae > Xenorhabdus > Xenorhabdus entomophaga. The sequence continues at coordinate 10,862 of NZ_JBBMXH010000107.1, read as the reverse complement.
AGTCAAAGAACACAAAGGTTGATGTTTCTGTTCACTATGACAGCAGCAAAACTCAGGTATCAGATAAAACTGTGCTTAAAACGAGTAGTTCTCCTTCTAATTTTAGTTTTTTCAAAAGGAAAGATAAAAAAGACCACAAGATGGTGAAAGGTAAAAACAAAAAGCCAGGTGTTGTCGATTTATCGAAAAAAGATCCTAAAAAGAAGGGGGGTAAAACATCTCCTTATGACAAGCCCAGCCACAAAAAAGCAAAAAAGTTGGGTGGTGATAATACTCGAAGAGATAAAAGTCAGTCTTATTATGAAGAAAAGCAAGAATCAGTGCTTGAGTCTCATGAAGCAACGACTGAAACCAAGACGACCAAACAAGAAGCTCAAAAATATTTGCAAGGAACAGAAGAGAATGTACTGAAACTCTCCCGTGTATATAACAGCAAAGAAGAAGCAGAACGTGCTGCTGAAGCAGTTTGGAAAAAACTACAGAGAGGAGCGGCTCAGTTTTCTATCACTTTGGCGAAAGGGCGTGCTGACATTTATCCTGAAACACCTGTACAAATTGATGGATTTAAGCCGGAGATAAACGGAACTAGCTGGACGATAGTCAAAGTGACCCATAATCTCAATGACAGTGGCTTTACAACATCACTGGATCTCGAGATTAAACTTGATGATATCGAAACCAAAACTGAGAATACTGAAATAAACACTTGATCTCGATATGAGATCTTTGGTATATTGTTCACCAGACGAGAAGATGTTATTTCAAGAAAGGTGAACAATATGATTAAGTGTCCTCTGTGTGATCAGTCAGCACATACTCGTAGCAGCTTCGAACATTCAAGCCAAACAAAGGAGCGCTATAACCAATGTCAGAACATCAATTGTGGAGCAACGTTCGTCAGCCATGAAACCTTTGTCCGTTTCATTTCTAAGCCGGGTGAAGTCCAGAATGTAACGCCGCATCCAAAGGCAAAAGCTAAGAGACAACCTCGCCAGAAAGCGGCTGCCGTATAATAAATAACGAAAAAATCATTGCTCCAGTTTTTGCCACCGTTATGGTGGCTTTTTTATGGATGTGGAATTGTCGGGGTTCTCTAATCGAGAACTTTATATGACGCCTACTTATTAACAAAGCAGGCGTTAAAATTATTGGCAGGGCTATTTCTGGGATTCTGCCTGCAAAATCCTTTGCATCTCATCTTTGATGTGTAATTTTTCTTTTTTCAGACGTATAACTTTATCGCTGTAGCCAGTTCCATTTGGGCCTTCAAGCTGGGTTATCTCGTTGTCAAGTCGGTTATGTTTTTCAAACAGGGATTGGAAGCGGGGATGAGATTCTTTCAGGTTGGATACTAAATCACGATATTCTGGAAACATGAGACCTCCTATACGAAATTTACTACCACACTATACGAGTGTAGCAGCCCATTGTAATCTCAGATTTGAGAGATATCACATAAAAAGATCGGGTACTCTTTGTATGGCTAATTGTATGGCTAACTTATTGTTAATGAAAATTAATATTAACTTTTGTTGCATATTCTTTAAGTTTATGGAATAAGCCTAAAAATCAGGGCATTGCCAAAAAAACATAATTCACATCAGTGTTTTTGTTGTTATGATTCAATCTCCTTTTTAAATATATTCAGAGGTGATATATGAAAAAATATCTATTTCCTTTAGCTGCTTTGATGGTATCGACTTCTGTTTTCGCTGACAAAAAACTGGAAGATGTAGCACCTTATCCTGCTGCTTCTGAGGGAATGGTACGCAGTGTGATTGAACTTCCCCAGAAAGAGCATGAAAACAACTACATGGTTGAGTTGATGATTGGCAAGGACATGAAAGTGGATTGCAACCATCATTGGTTTGGTGGCAAGTTGGAGACCAAAGTATTGGAAGGGTGGGGATATGATTATTATGAGCTAAATAAAGTCTCTGGTCCCGCTTCAACAAAAATGGCCTGTCCAAATAAGGAAAAAACAGTACGTTTTGTTCAGGTTAATTTAGGTAAAGATGCGCTTATACGTTATAACAGCAAATTACCTATCGTGGTATATACACCAAAATCGATGACAGTTAAATATCGTATTTGGCAGGCATCGGATGAAGTCAAGGAAGCAGTGCATAAATAATCTATTGATCTGGTAAATCAACAACCTGAGTTTTCATGATATTAAACTCAGGTTGTTCGATTTATAGCATTAATTTCTGTTTTTGAATTGTTTTACTTTTCATAAATTAGCTGTTTCTACGACATTATTTTTCACTAGGTTAACAATAGAGCATCCCATAAGAAACTGAACTTCAAATTCACATTGATGATATTTGTTTCTCCTTTTTTTCTGCCTGTAATTCCTTGCCCATATTTAAAAATACTAACTAAACTGTTTTTGGATTCTTTTGCATTCATGCAAATATCATTGAGGAATCGTAGAATGTTTAAAAAACTATCAGCAGAGTTCTTTGGTACTTTTTGGTTGGTGTTTGGCGGATGTGGCAGTGCTGTTTTAGCAGCAGCATTTCCACAGCTGGGGATTGGTTTTTTGGGGGTATCTCTGGCTTTTGGTTTAACTGTGGTGACAATGGCCTATGCCGTGGGGTATATTTCAGGAGGGCATTTTAATCCTGCGGTAACATTGGGATTATTTGCAGGAGGGCGTATTTCTGCAAAAGATGTCCTTCCTTATATCATTGCTCAAGTGATTGGCGGGATTGCAGCAGCAGCAGTACTTTATCTTATCGCCAGTGGTCAAAGTGGTTTTGATGCAACGGCGAGTGGTTTTGCCTCTAATGGTTACGGCGAACATTCTCCAGGTGGTTTTTCATTACAAGCTGCAATTATTATTGAATTAGTATTAACCGCATTTTTCTTGATGATCATTCTTGGGGCAACAGATAAAAATGCGCCGGCTGGCTTCGCACCATTAGCTATTGGTCTGTCTTTAACCCTTATTCATTTAATCAGTATTCCTGTGACAAATACGTCTGTTAACCCGGCAAGAAGTACAGCAGTTGCTATTTTTCAAGGAACTTGGGCCTTGGAGCAACTTTGGGTATTTTGGTTGATTCCATTAATTGGTGGTGCTATTGGTGGATTGATATATCGGATACTATTACAGAAAGAAGACTGACTCATTAATTAATATTCCTCTCATTTTGAAAATCCATGCTATAGCATGGATTTTTTTCTCATTTTTATGATAAATTTTCCTCACAGTTCAATCTATTATTAAAAGGAAAAATGATGGAGAAGTATATGACATGGGAGCGAGGTGAATACTGGATAACAACAGATAAGAGAAAAATTGATATTCATTTCGTACATAGTGAGTTGTCGCAATTGTTTTGGGCACGCGGTATTGAGTTTGAAAGAGTCAAAACTGCGATAGAAAATAGTTTATACTTTGGACTGTTTCATCGTGATAAAGAAATTGGATTTGCCAGATTAATAACTGACTTTGCCATATTTTCTTATATCTCAGATGTGTTTATTATTGAGGAATACCAGAAAAAAGGATTAGGACGTTGGCTGGTGGAATGTATTTTGCAACATCCGGTCATTCCTCATGTACAAAATGTGGCATTAGTAACTTCTACTGCGGGAGGGCTTTATAAAAAATTTGGTTTTGAGCCTGTTACAGAGAAGGATTTTTTGTGGATGCTGGATAAAACGAAAATGCCAAATAACTTAGATAGATGATAAAGAAATCAGGCGGTTATTATTGGTTTTGGATAATACCGCCTGTGTTGCCTATATCTTCTTACTAGAAGAATGCAAAATAACTTAAAAAAATAAGAGTCATCGTTTTTTAACAGTAGCATTTTTTTTAAATAAAGTAATAATATCGGGCAGTAGGGTGATTAAACCAGCCAGAGCCATACCTCCACCTACCCATAATGGTGCCTTCAATCCCCATCCTAAGTTAATACAAAATCCACCGAGAAAAGAACCAATGACAACACCACAAGTAATTACAGAGGAATGAATAGTATTCATCAGTGGACGGCCATTAGCAGTTCTCATAACTCGTGTTACCATTGCTGGGTTCATGGTTACTCCCACTAATCCGATGCCGATTATAGATAGAGTTGAAAGTAATTTTTGCTCTGCAAACAAACCAAATAAAAAAAGAAATAAGGCCAGAGAAATTAAGCCGATAGTTAAGGCTGCAACAGCGTAGCGATCAGCTAACTTTCCGACCACAATATTGCCCACTATTGTGGCGGCACCATAAACAAAAAGTAAATTGGATATCATATTATCACTGTAACCAGTGACTTCTTTTAATATTGGTATGAAATAAGTAAATGCTGAAAAGGTTGCTCCAATAATCAGTAAACTAGTGGAAAAAATTCTCCATAATTTTAGTTTTTTTAGGCTACTCAGCTCCTCCCACACATTAGTTGTGGGAAGTTTTGGAATAGTAGGTAAGCAGAGTATATTTACGAGGCTGGCGAGTATAGCCAATATGCTGGTTGCCCAAAAACTTTCTCGCCAACCTGAATAGGTGCCTATCAAGTTTGCTATGGGTAACCCCAAGATAGTTCCTACCATAATACCGGAAAGTACTATTGAAATAGCCCATCCTCGTTGCTGTTCTGCAACAAGTTCTACACAGATTGCTAATGTGACGCCAAAAAAGGCGCCTGAAACAACACCAGTTATGACTCTTGCTATCATCAGCATAGGATATGAGGTCGCAAGTGCTCCAAACATTTCACCAAAAATGAAAATGAGATAGAGAATGATTAATGCGCTTTTGGGAGGCGTTTTTAATAAGCTCATGGCTAAAAATGGGCCGCCAAAAGCCATGGCTAGGGCATATAAGGAAACAAGATAACCAACTTGAGAAATAGAGATACCTAAATCATGAGCCATGATTGGCATCATGCCCGTTACTTGAAATTCACTTGTTACAATGGTGAAGATGCCGATTGCCAATATGTAAATAGAAAAGGGAAGAGATTTTTTCTTTGCAGTAGGCTGGCAATGATGAGTGATATTAAGCTGATTTTTTTCCATAGTCGTCTTTTTTGCTTGTTTATTGATTAATTTTGTAGTGTTAATTACAAAATTATATGACTTGCGAAAATGCGTCAAGGTATTTATGTTATAGTCACTACAAAAATATTGATGGTACATATGATGACATTACGAGGACGCCCCCCAAGTTTTGACCGAGATATTGCACTTCAACAGGCAATGGAGCTGTTTTGGGTTAAAGGTTATGAAGGGACACAGCTTGTTGATCTCACAGCTGCGATGAATATCAATCCACCGAGTTTTTATGCAGCATTTGGTAGCAAGAAAAAAGTCTTCTATTCAGCGGTTGAACTCTACATTAAAACTGTAGGTGCTAAGGCTATGGATAGACTGAATGAAGCCAGTAGTGTGCGGGAAGGATTGAGAGCGATGTTGGAATGTTCAGTGGATATCGCTACTTCAAAACGTTCTGGAGGATGTTTGCTTATTTTAGGAATAATTAACAATCTACAAGAAAATGATGATGTTTACACTTACTTGAAAACTGTGCGTAAAAACACGCTGGCATTGATTCATACCCGGATAGCTGAGGGAGTAGAAAATGGTGAATTATCTGCTGATATCAGTGTTGGAAAATTGGCATCATATTTTCTTGGAATTATGCAAGCAATTTCATTTCAGGCTCGTGACGGAGCATCAAAAGACGAACTTATGAGTTTAATTGATCCTGCAATGGCTGCAATATCTTAGTAGTGGCTTAATATCAGAAAATATTGCAACCCGGCAAAAAAAACAGCTCTCATTGGAATGATTGCAACTCATTCCAATGACGAATAATTTGTCCGACGATACTGTAATTAGAGGCTGATGGATCATAAAGCGGGTATTTGGCAGTGAGTAACGATTTTCTTTGTTGGCGGCAAGGAATATGGTGATCCCAGCGCTTGCAACCCAACCCGTACCAATCATCATGACTTCCGGTCTGATGAATTTAATCATGTCATGCAGGGTATCTCCTGCTTCAACATGGCCACCTTGGCTATTGATAAATATTTTTATTGGTTCATGACTGATTTCTTGCAAAATTAGCAGTTGGGTCATCACTTTTTCAGCGAGTTGCTGATTAATTTCTCCAGAAATGATAATAGAACGCGATTTAATGAGTTGATTATGAACATATGGCATTGTGTTCATACTTTTCTCAAATTGATTGGTAAATTTATTATTCACGACTTTTTGCTCCTATAACAAATAATATTATATGTTTAATTAATATAGCTTATGGAAGTCATTTTTGCAGGAAATATCATAATTATTTAGGTTAAGTTTCAATGTCAAAAAAATTGAATTATTTTTTTAAAAAATTTAATTGTTTTGTGAAATTATTATGTTATATATTTAGCTGTGTGATTTTTGTGATAATGTTATAAATGTAATTAAATAAGATAAAATCCATAATATTTTTTGTTTTTTCTTTGGTTATATCTTATGGGATTTTATTCTATGTTTTTTTATTTTTTTGTTTGTCTATATAAAGAAGCAAGTGAGTTGGTATCTTATAAATATAAGTATTTTCGTTCTGCCAGCGTAACTTTAGTTGGCTATAGTGTAGATGTAATAAATTAGGAATGAGTTATGGAACATTTTGACATAGAAAAAGTGTCGAATAAGATTCTGCATGAATTGTTACAGTATAGGCGCCGTTTCCCGGGATCTGAACATTCGCTTCAATATGAAGAAAAGAGAGTTTCAGAAGTTCAGCTACCGCGTATTCGTGCATTTGTGGAACAGGGAAAGCCCATCGAGTGCATTTTGCCTGCGTTTCCGACAAAATCACCAAACCCCCGCAAAGTATTAGGTAAGATGCCTGATATGGCGGAAAAGTTATCATTAATTTTTTTAAATTCGTTTTGCCAGCGTATTCAGCTTTATTACCCGCCTGGAGCAAATATTGTTATTTGTTCTGATGGGCATGTATTCAGTGATCTTATTCGGGTTGATGATAACACCATTACTCATTACCAATTGGAAATTGAAAAGTTACTGCAAGAATTAGGTGCAACTCACCTTTCAGTCTTTAATCTCGGCAATGTTGAATCACTCACGCAATATACCAATGATTATGATCAATTACGTGAATTATTGGTGAGTCGTTATGCTTCTTCAATAGAGGAGATTAAGGCAACACTGAAAGAAAACGAAGAAGGTGTTCAATTATATCGGGCTATTACGCGTTTTCTTTATGAGGATAGTTTATTGCCAGAATACACCGGATCGAAAAATGCGCTGCAAAAAGATGCACGCCAGCGATCTGTTGGGGTTATTCAGCGTAGTTGGGCTTGGGGTAACCTGCTTGCGGAGCAATTCCCATTGGCAATTCGTCTCTCCATTCATCCACAGTCTGTAGACAGCATCAAAATTGGTATTCATATGATGCCGACCCGGGATGATTGGCTGACGCCTTGGCATGGTGTGGCCGCCAACATTAATGGTCAGTTCGTGCTGATGAAAAGTGATGAAGTAAAACGGATGCAGGGACAACTGATCGAAATTCGTGGTGTGCCAAGCCATTACGTGATTAATGGGATACCTGAAGAAAATCAACAAACAAAATCCCTAAAGGCAGCACAGGCAGAATAACCCTGTGATATACCAACTTTTGAGAGAAAGAATCATGAATACATATGAACTCGATTGCAATATTGAAGTGGTAAAACCGTTTGGGCTGCTGATTACACCTAATTATCCTGATCAGGATATCAGCACGTTGCCGGTTGATGCCCTGCGTGAACTGGCCCGCGCTCATTTGTTGGTTGTGTTGCGTGGCTTCCGGTCTGGTTTTACGGATAAAGAGAAGTTGACAGAATATTCCAGCCGCTGGGGTGAAATCATGATGTGGTCATTTGGTGCGGTATTGGATGTGATGGAACATCCTGAACCTTCTGATCATGTTTTGGACAGCGGTAATTTACCGCTACATTGGGATGGAATGTACAGGGAGACAATCCCTGAATTTCAGATATTTCATTGCGTGGCTGCGCCAGAGGCTGCTCAGGGAGGGCGAACTACTTTCGTCAATACTGAGAAATTAATTGCTGATGCCAGCGATGACGAGCGCAATAAATGGAAAGACATAACGATTACGTATCGCACAAGTAAGGTGACACATTATGGCGGAGAAGTTGTTTCACCGCTGATTTGTTCCCATCCGGATGGGGAGCGATGGGTACTCCGTTACAATGAACCGATGAATAAAGAAGATGAGAAATACGCCGATCATCATGCTTTAGTCATGCACGGATTATCACAGGAAGAGCAGGAAACGCTGGAGAAAACGCTATACGAGCGGTTATATGATCCGCGTTATTTATATTCTCACCAATGGCAGTCCGGCGATATTGCCATCAGCGATAATTTTACTTTATTACATGGACGTGAAGCTTTTATTTCCCGTTCCCCTCGTCATATTCAGCGGGTACATATCCATGGCGAACCTGTATGTGAAAACCACAGTTTTCGCACTATTACAGTTTCAGATTCGGATTAAATAAAAGTTGCTTTAGAGGAGTTTTGATTAATGTCTCGTATTGTCTTAGCCGCTGTTGCAACCCCAGGCCATGTTTTTCCAATATTTACTATTACGGAGCATTTAATAGGGCAGGGACATGATGTAACGATATTCAGTGGTTCTCTTTTTCAACAGCAGGCAGAAGCATTGGGAGCCGGTTTTGTTCCTTTCGATAAGCAAGTGGATATTGATTATCGTTGTCTGGAAAAACACTTCCCTGAACGGGCAGAGCATTCTCCCGGAAATACCCAGATGGCTCTGGCAGTGAGGCAGTTTTTTGCAGCTCCTATCCCTGTGTTGTCTAGCCAATTGATGCAGGTACTTGAAGAAGCACAAGCTGATCTTTTGATTATCGACAATACATTTTATTCAGCGCTGCCATTATTGCAGAAATCGGCTGGTGAACGTATTCCTGTGATTGCCATTGGTGTTACGCCATTGTCGTGGTCATCAAGGGATACTATATTCTGGGGGCCTCGCATCCCGCCTGAATTGTTACCCGCCGATTTAACCCGTGAACAATTGGTGGATGAGGAAACACAACAGTTGATCAAACAAGTCAGGGAAGCCTTTAATCAGGCACTGGCTGCTGTAGATTGTCCGCCTCTGACCAGAGATCACAACGATGTTCTGATGAGCGGTGTGGATCGTTTCTTGCAACTGGCAACTCAGTCATTTGAATTTCCCCGTGATGATTTACCCGAAACGGTGGAGTTTATCGGATCATTGGGTGTGAAAGTGGCGGATGATAACACCCAGATAAATTGGCCGGATGAAAGCCTGCCGTTGATTCTGGTGACTCAGGGAACACTGGCAAATATTGATTTCAACCAATTGTTGTTGCCTGCATTACGTGCGCTGGCAAACCTGCCAGTTCGGGTCCTGGCGATTACAGGTGGCCGTTCTTTTGACAAATTGGGGGAAGCGATCCCAGAAAATGCTAAAGTGGTGGAATATCTCAATTTTGAACGCTGGCTTCCTCGTGCATCAGTTTTTATTACTAATGGGGGTTATGGTTCACTGAATTCCGCTATTCGTCATGGTGTTCCGCTGGTGGTTGCAGGAACAGGGGATGGTAAATTGGAAGCGGTTGCTCGCGTAATCTGGTCTCGTTGTGGCATCAGCCTGCATACGGACACACCAAGTGAACAACAGCTATATCAGGCAGTGACAAGGATATTATCCTCTCCTATATGGCATCAGCAGGCACAGATTATTAAGGCAGATTATGCAGCTCATAATGCTTTGGAATCGATCACTCGCCATGTTGATGAATTGATTGCTCAATCAGCATGATGTGTCACTAAAGTATGACGTAGATAATCGATATCTATCGGTTATGAAGCCATAAAACATGAAAACAGAACGCGGTATGTTTATTCTACCGCGTTCTTTCACGATTAAGCTTTTTCTCTCACACCTTCAACAGAAATGACTAACTCGACTTCCTGACTTTTTGGCCCCAAATCGCCTTTAATATTAAAATCTTTCAATTTGATTTTTCCGTTAGCTTCAAAGCCTGCACGGTATCCGCCCCAAGGATCATTGCCTTCCCCGGTTAATTTGGCGTTCAGTGTCACTGGCTTGGTGACGCCATTTAATGTCAAATCACCAATGATGGTGTAGTTTTCTCCTGTTTTTTTCACTTCGGTTGACGTGAACTTAGCTTCCGGATATTTTGCCGTGTTCAAAAAATCAGGGCTGCGTATGTGCTTGTCACGCTCAGCATGATTCGTATCAACGCTGTTTGTTTTAATAATGACATTAACTTTATCTGCGGCAGGATTTTGGGCATCAAACGTAAATTTGCCGTCAAATTTTCTGAAGCCACCGTGAAGCCAGCTTATACCCAAATGTTGAATGCGGAATTCAATAAAAGCATGTTGACCGGCAGTATCGATTTTATAGTTAGCAGCCATTGCTGAGCTGGTACCCATCAATAAAACGCCTGCGGTCAGGCCGATTAGTGCTTTTTTCAGTACAGTCTTATTAACCATATAATAATTCTCCAGAAATTATTTCTTATCGGGATTACAACCAAACATTCTTTTTAAGGTGATATCGCGGTCAATAAAGTGATGTTTTAATGCCGCCAGCCCATGCAGTAGCGAAATCACTACAACAATCCAGGCAAAATAGAGATGGATAACACCGGCAGTATCAGCTTGTATTCCCTGTTCTGTAAGAGTGGCGGGGACAGGGCGAGAGCGTGAACTTTTTGTTAAAAAATTTCAGGTTTGACGAATAAGAAAAAATATAATTTCATACTTCTTTTTTCGGGAAGTCTTCTTATGAGTATCGATGCTTT